>NZ_NEWI01000040.1:0-23818 GCF_002135005.1 Halorubrum sp. SD612
TGTGTTTCTTTTGAGTGCAACTGCCACCACCGAGCTTCACCTCATCCTCTTCGTCGGCAGCGTCGGATGTGTATAGGAGACGTTCCCCAGCCTCGCGGCTCCCTCCGCTTCGCTCCGGTCGCCGCGTCCCTCGCGCGCGCTGATTCGCGGCCGCCGGCGGCGGCCGCTCGCAGGCACGCGCCACCGCACCGCCGTTCATTTATAAATACTCGCGCGGCGGTCACCTATTTACCCGCCCGCGCCCACGACCCGGCAATGACCGCTTCACGCGCGCCGGCCGAGCCGGCGGTCCGGGAGTTCGAAGCGACGGTCGACCGCGTCGACGGCCGCGAGGTCGTCCTCGACGAGACGTACTTCTACGCCGAGTCCGGCGGCCAGCCCGCCGATCGGGGGACGCTCGACGGCCACCTCGTCGACGACGTGACCGAACGGGGCGGAGACGTGGTCCACGCCCTCGACTCCGACGCCGACCCCGACCTCGCGCCCGGCGACGAGGTCACGGGCTTGGTCGACGACGCGTTCCGGACCTACTGCGCCCGCGCACACACCGCCTCCCACGTGCTGTACGGGGCCGCGCGCCGGATCGCCGAGGACCTCGGCTACGCCGGCTTCGACATCTCCGAGACGAAGGTCCGCGTCGACCTGACGACCGCCGAGCCGTTAGACGACGGCGACCTGATCGAGTTAGAGCGGCTCGCGAACCGCGCCGTCTGGGACTCGCTGCCCGTCTCGTGGGCGACCCACTCGGCCGAGGCGGCCCGAGATGTCGACGGGATCGCGTTCAACACGAAAACGGAGGAGGGTGCGATGAGCGGCGGCGCGGTCCGGGTCGTCACCGTCGGCGACGCGGACGACCCCTGGGACGTCGCCGCCTGCGGCGGGACCCACGTCGAGAACACCGCGGAGATCGGGCCGATCGCGGTGCTGGACCGGTCGAACCCCGGCGAGGGCGTCACCCGCGTCGAGTTCGCCGTCGGCCCGACCGCCATCGACGAGCTCGGCGCGGTCCACGCCGCCGCGCTCGACGCCGCGACGACGCTGGACGCGCGCGTCGGCGACCTCCCCGACGCGGTCGACCGCCTCCGCGGGGAGGCCGACCGGCTGGAGGCGGACCTCCGCGAGGCGCGCGGGGACCTGCTCGCCGCCCGCCTGCGCGACCTCCCGACGACCGAGGTCGACGGCGCGCAGTGGGCGGTCGGGACCGTCGACGACGCCGACCCGAACGAGCTCCGGGAGCCGGCGACCGCGCTCGTCGGCGGCGACGCCGACGCGGACGACGGCCCCGACGCCCTCGCCGCGATCGGTGCGGGTGACGCCCCGTTCGTCGTGGTCGCGGCCGCGGAGGACACGGCCGTCGACGCGGGCGACATCGTCGGCGCGATAACCGCCGAGTTCGGCGGCGGCGGGGGCGGCGGCCCGACGTTCGCGCAGGGCGGCGGCCTCGACGCCGACCCCGCGGCCGTCGCGGCGTGGTTCCGGAAGCGATGACGGGCAAGCTGGGCCCCGACGCGCTCGCCGCGGCGCTCGCGGCGACCGGCGCGCCAGACGCCGCGGTGGCGCGGGGGCCGGCCTACGGGGAGGACGCGGCCGCGATCGACCTCGGCGACGCCGCCGAGACGCTCGTCGTCGCGGCCGACCCGCTGTCGCTCGCGGCCGAGTCGGTCGGGACGCTCGCGGTCCACGTCGCCTGTAACGACGTCGCCGCGAGCGGGGCCGACCCGCGGTGGCTCACGCACACGCTCTTTTTGCCCGACGACGACCCCGACCGGCTCCGGACGGTCGTCGACCAGGTCGACGCGACCGCGCGCGAACTCGGGTGCGCGGTCGTCGGGGGCCACACCGAGGTGCTCGACGCGCTCGACCGCCCGCTCTGCTCGATGACGGCGATGGGGACGACGGACCGCTTCGTGTCGAGCGGCGGGGCTGAGCCGGGCGACCGCCTCCTCCTCACCAAGGGAGCGGCGATCGAGGCGACGGCGATCCTCGCGACCGACTTCCGCGAGGAGTGCCGCGCGGCCGGGGTCCCGGCCGCGACGCTCGACGCCGCCGCCGGCTTCCTCGACGAGGTGAGCGTCGTCCCCGACGCGGCCGCGGTCCGGGACGCCGCGACCGCGCTCCACGACCCGACAGAGGGGGGCGTCGCGACCGCCCTGGTCGAGATGGCCGCGGCGAGCGACTCGGTCTTCGCCGTCGAGCGCGACGCGGTCCCCGTCCGCCCCGAGACGCGCGCCTGCTGCGACGCGCTCGGCGTCGACCCGCTCGCGACGTTCGGCTCCGGCGCGCTGCTGGCCGCGGTCCCGCCGGATCGAGTCGATGACGCGCTCGACGCCCTCGACGCGGCCGGGATCGGCGGCGCGGAGATCGGCTCGGTCGAGGGGGCTGCGGGCGACGCCGCGGGCTCGGGCGACGCCGCGGACTCGGGCGACGCCGCGGACCCGCCTCGCCCCGCGGGAACCGTCCGAATCGACGGCGAGCCGCTCGCCGAGCCGCCCCGCGACGAGCTGTACCCGCTGTGGGAGGCGCGCGAGGCGGAGGAGTAGGCGCGTCACCGGCGCCGGTACCGAAGCCGTCCGGGACGCCGGGTCGGGCGGTCCCGTCGATCGCTCACCTTTTTCGGTGAGGGACCGAAGTCGGTGACATGACCGGAGCACGCGTCGGCTCGGCGCTCACCGACGAACAGCAGGCGGTCCGCGACCTCGTCGAGGAGTTCGCGGCCGAGGAGGTCCGACCGACGGCGGCCGAAGCCGACGAGACGGAGACGTTCCCGGAGGACGTGTGGGACGGGCTCGCGGAACTCGGCCTGACGGGGCTGACGGTCCCGGAAGCGTACGGCGGGTTCGGCGCGGGGAAGACGACGTACGCGGTCGCCAACGAGGCGCTGGCGCACGGGTCCCTCGCGGTCGCGACGGCCCTGTCGGTCCACTGCCTCGCCACCTCCTGTATCGCCGAGTTCGGCAGCGAGACCCAGCGCAAGACGTGGCTCCCCGAGATGGCGGAGACGGGCCGCCCGGTGGGCATGTTCTGTCTCTCCGAGCCGCACGCGGGTTCGAATCCCGCGGAGATGTCGACGACCGCGACGTACGACCCCGAGACCGACGAGTACGCGCTCAACGGCGAGAAGCAGTGGATCACGAACGGGAAGCGCGGCGGCGTGGCCGTCGTCTTCGCGAAGGTCGACGACGAGGCGCACGACCCCGACGACGACGCGATCACGCAGTTTCTCGTCCCCGCCGACACCGAGGGGTTCGAGGTCGGCAAGAAGGAGGAGAAGCTGGGCCTCCGGGCCTCGGACACGACCGGGATCACCTTCGACGACTGCCGCGTCCCTGCCGCGAACCGGCTCACTGAGCCGGGGAAGGGGCTCTCCGCCGCGTTCCGGACGCTCACCGAGGGCCGGATCGGCATCGCGGCGCAGGCGGTCGGCGTCGCGCAGGCGGCGCTCGACGAGGCGAAATCCTACGCCGAGGAGCGCGAGCAGTTCGACCGACCGATAAGCGACATCCAGACGATCCGGCACAAGCTCGCGGAGATGTCGACCGACGTGTCGGCGGCGCGGCTGCTCGTCCGCGAGGCGTGCCGGCAGGCGGAGGCGGGCGAGGACTATCGCGTCGCCGCATCGAAGGCGAAGTACCGCGCCAGCGAGGCCGCGATGTCGGTGACGAACGAGGCGATCCAGATTCACGGCGGCTACGGCTACACGACCGAGTTCGACGTCGAGCGCCTCTACCGCGACGCGAAGATCACGGAGATATACGAGGGGACGACCGAGGTCCAGAAGACGATCATCGCCCGCGGGGTGTTCGGCGAGTGACCGACGGTGACGGATCTCAGTTCGCCGCCTACGACGCGGTCGTCTACGACCTCGACGGGACGCTCGTCGAGCTCGCGGTCGACTGGGACGCGGTCGCCGACGCGGTCCTCGACGTGTACGCCGAGCGCGCCCTCATCCCCCCGACTGAGGAGCTGTGGGACCTCCTCGGCGCGGCGGACGAGTACGGGATCCGGGCCGAGGTCGAGGAGGCGATCGCGCTCCACGAGCGCCCCGGCGCCCGCGAGTCGACCCGGCTCCCGCTCGGGGACCGACTCGCGGCCGCGACCGCGGACGACGAGTCCGCGGACCCACACCCCCCGGCTGGCGTCTGTTCGCTCAACTGCGAGGACGCGTGCCGCATCGCGGTCGAGACGCACGGCCTCGGCGACGCGCTCGTCTCGGGCGCGATCGTCGGCCGCGACACCGTCGGAAGCCACAAGCCCGACCCGGCGTCGCTGCTCGCGGCGATCAACCGCCTCGGGGAGGCCCCGGAGGACACCCTGTTCGTCGGCGACTCGCAGAGCGACGCGGTCACCGCCGAGCGCGGCGGCGTCGACTTCGCGTGGGTCTCGGAGCTGCTCGCCGAGTAGCGACTCGCACCGCGCCGCCCGCGGGTCAGTCGATCTTCTCCCCCTCGTCAGTCTGTTCGTCGGTCGGCTCGGTAGACTCCGGCTCGGCGTCTCCGGCGTCAGCGTCGGCGTCTCGTTCCGCGCTCGCGTCGGCGTCTCGTTCCGCGCTCGCGTCAGCGTCGGCGTCCCGTTCCACGCTCGCGTCGGCGTCGCCGCCAGAGCCGCCGTCGCCGGCCTCGGCGCGCCGCGCGTACAGCGCGACGGCGACCGCGGTGACGAACCAGATGGGCGCGCCGATCCGGACCGCGAACGCGGCGCGCGCGCCCCACGTCTCCAGCGTCACGAGCGTCGACAGCAGCGCCGCGGCGGGCGCGCCGACGAGGATGGTGACGACGAACGTCGTCTGCATCACCCACGCGTAGTCCACCCCCTCGTACTCGGCCCGCTCGACTGGTTGCACGCGACCGACTCGGCGGCCGAGCGGCAAATCGGTGGCGGTCGGCGGCGGTACCGGGGTCGCGCCGCCGCCCGGCCGCGCCGCCCCGCCTTTCCGGTTCCCGACGATTTTACGGCGTCGCGCGGGTGACTCCGAGGTATGACCACGACGCGGGGACTGCGGGAGGGCGACGATCCGATCACGATGTTGACCGCATACGACGCCCCGACGGCGGCGATCGTCGACGAGGCGGGGATCGATGTCGTCCTCGTCGGCGACAGCATGGGCAACGCCGCCCTTGGCTACGACTCCACGCTCCCCGTCACGCTCGACGAGGTGGCGAGCCGGACCGCGGCGGTCGCGCGCGCGACCGGGGACGCGCTGGTCGTCGCCGACATGCCGTTCCTCTCGTTTGGCGTCGACGAGGCCGAGTCCGTCCGCAACGCGGGTCGACTCCTAAAACAGGCGAACGCGGACGCCGTGAAGATCGAGAGCGGCCCCCACACCGTCGACACGACCCGTCGCATGACCGAAGTCGGGATCCCGGTGATGGCGCACCTCGGCCTGACCCCGCAGCACGTGAACCGGCTCGGCGGCTACACCCGACAGGGGACCGAGCAGGACGCCGCCGAGGAGATCATCGACCTCGCGGGCGCCCACGCCGACGCCGGGGCGTTCGCGCTCGTGCTGGAGCACGTGCCGGCGAACCTCGCGGGCGCGGTGACCGAGGCGCTGGATATCCCGACGATCGGCATCGGCGCGGGCCCCGACTGCGACGGACAGGTGCTCGTGATCAACGACGCGGTCGGGCTCGGAGAGTGGTCGCCGCCGTTCGCGAAGCAGTTCGGCGACGTGCGCGGCGAGATGGTCGACGCCGTCGAGGCGTACCGGGATGCCGTGACGAGCGGCGAGTTCCCGGCCGAGGAGCACTCGCACGTCGAGGAGGCGCTAGAGGACCTGTACTGAGGCCGCTCGATCGTCCGGGGTCAGACCGGGAAGAACCCCAGCACCGTCGGCAGTTCGTTCGGGTCCACCTGCGTCACGGTGACGTAGAGGACAGTGAAGATCACGGCGTTGTGGAGGCCGTGGAGCAGCGCGGGGACGACGAGGTTCTCGGTGTACTCGTACACCGCGCCGAACACGAGGCTCGGCACGAACAGGATCGAGATCGTCGTCAGGCGCGCGGAGAGCCCGCCGGTCAGCGCCATCACGTGGATGGTCGCGAAGATGGCGGCCGCCAGCGCGATCGACGGGGCGGCCGGCAGCGACTCGCGGAGGCGCCCCTGGACGACTCCCCGGTAGAGGATCTCCTCGCAGGGCCCGATGACGAGGAACGACGCGGCGACGAACAGCGGGATGATCGCCGGATTCCCCATCGCCAGCTCCGCGCTCTGGTTCGCCGCGGTCTCCGTCCCGAGCAGCTGGACGATCGTCGAGACCACGAGGATCAGGATCAAGATCACGACCCAGCTGCCGAGGACGATCCCGATCTCCTTGAGGCTCGGCACCCGGACGCCGAGGTACGAGACGATCCCCTCGCGGTCGAAGCCGCGCCACGCGAGGTAGCCGACCGCGAGCCCGCCGAACGCGACGTACTGGCCGAACACCAGCGTGAGGACCACGCTCGCGACGAGCGAGAGCCCCCCGGTCAGCGAGTCGATCGCGAAGACGGCGACCCCGCTCGCGAGCGCGATGACCGGGCCGAGGACGCCGAGGAGGAGGGCCGTCGCGACCGCGACGCCCGGGGAGCCGGCGCCCCCGCCCGACCCGTCCGCGTCGCCGACGGCGTCCGGCCCGACGTCGTCGAACTCGTCCGAGACGCCGCCGTCCGTGGCCCGGTCGCCGCTGGAGGGATCTGTCATTGCCCCGTGTTGGGGCCGCCCGGCAAAATGGTTGTCCGTGTCGGAATCGACGACGGCGCGGTATCGTTCCGAGACGGCGACGGTCCGATATCGCGCGGAGACGGCGGCGCCACGACGCCGTGCCGAAACGGCGACGGCGCCGAAGGCGGGTCCCGACCGCCTACTGGTGGAGCAGCTCGTACCACAGCACCGCGGTGACGGCCCGCCCGTCGCGCAGCTCGTCGTCGACGACCGCGGCGAGCAGGTCGTCGTACGGCACCGTCTCGACCGCGATCGACTCGTTGTGGTCCAGCTCCCGCTCGGCGGTCGACTCGCAGCCGGTCGCCAGCACGTGGTGGTGGACCGCGTTCGCCATCCCGTTCGTGGGCTCGACGGCCGTCAGCCGCTCGAACGCGTCCGCCTCGTACCCCGTCTCCTCGGCGAGTTCGCGGGCCGCGGCGCGCTCGACCGCGGCGGTCGTCGGCTCTCGGCCCGCGGGGCCGCCGTCCCCCGCCGCCCCGTCTTCCGGCTCCATCGTCCCGGCGGGAATCCCGCGGTTCACCCGGCCGACGGCCTGTCGCCACTCGTCGATGACGACGACGTCGCCGTCGGGCGTCAGCGGCAGCACGACGACCGCCGGCGGCTCGTCGACGTAGTGGAACCCGTCCGTCTCGCCGTCCGGGAACCGCACCTCGTCCCGGCGCACGTCGAAGCCGGGGCAGGCGTAGTCGATGTCGCTGTCGAGCGTCTCCCACGCGAGGTCGGCGGAATCGTCCATGGATCGCGGTCGTTGCTCGGGGCGTAAATAGCCGGCCGTCGCGCGTTCGATCCGGTCGCACGCCCACGCCGGTCACGCGGCCCGGACGCGGTCGACCGCGAGACGGCCGACGGTCCCGGCGACCCACGCGAGCGTCCCCAGCGCGAGGGCCTCGACCCCGACGAAGACGAGCCCGTCGAGTCCGAGGAGCGCGGCGACGCGCTCCGCGAGGGGCCGCCCGGGCAGGCCCAGCAGGTAGTGGTCGGCGTTGCTCCCGAGCAGCGCTCCGTAGACGGAGAGCCACGCGAGCGCGACCCCGGCCCCTCGATAGGCGAGGCCCGCGGTCACGAGGACGCCGAGGGCCGCGGCGTCGAACGCGAGGAACACCACCCCGCCGGCGTGAGCGAAGAGCCCCAGCCCGTAGGCGGCGAAGGAGACGACAAAGAGCAGCGGCGGCACGAGGAGTCGGTACCGGCGCGGCGAGCCGTTCGAGTTCGAGCCGAGGAGGACGCGACGAGCGAGGGACATGTCCCCGGATCGTTTCGGCCGCCCCATGAATCCACGCGTCGGGCGCGGCTCACGACCAGTCGCCGAGCGACGCCTGTCCGTCCCCCGTCCGGCGCTCTGCCTCGTTCCCCGTCGCGTCGCCGTCTGCGGTCGGCTCCCCGTCTACCCAGTCGGTGAGCTTCCCGCCGTCGCCGTCGGTGCCGGCCGTTCGACCGACCGACCCGCGGGGGCGGTCGGCCGCGCCGTCGCTCCCGTCTCCCGGCCCGTCCCCCGGTTCGAATCCGCCGAGCGTCGCCTGATCCGTCTCGGCGAAGTCGAGCTTGGAGACGCGCACGCCCCACTTTCCGAACCAGGTCGCGGCCAACCCGCCGAGCAGGTCGAGCGCCACCTCCTCGACGAGGTCGGGGTTGTCCACGGGACCGGGCAGGCTCCGGGCGCGGGTGTTGACGTCGAACGGCGGCTCGACCGCCTTGATCCCGATTGTGCGGTAGAGGCAGCCGCGCTCGCGGGCGCGGCGGGCAACGTCCGCGGCGAGCGCGGAGACGGTCTCGCGCTTCGTCGGCTCGTCGGCGGTCGTCGGGAGCGCCGACTCCCGCGAGAGGCTCTTGGGGAGGCCGGTCGGCGTCACCTCCCGGTCGTCGTCGCCCGCGGCGCGTCGGGAGAGCTCCGGCCCGCGCTCGCCCAGCTCGGCGGCGAGCCGGTCGCGGTCGGCGGCGGCGAGGTCGCCCGCGGTCTCGATGCCCAGCTCCGCCAGCGTCTCCTCGGTCACCGGGCCGACCCCGTGAACGTCGGCGGTCGGCAGCGGCGCGAGGAACGCCGCGACCGACCCCGGCGGCACGACGACGAGCCCGTCGGGCTTGTCGGCGTCGCTGGCGACCTTCGCGGCCGACATGTTCGGCGCGACGCCGACGCTCGCCGGCACGCCGGCCTCGCGCTCGATCCGGTCTTTCACGTACCGGGCGTACCCCTCGGCGAGCGTCCGCGCCGCGGCGGGGCCGGCCGCGCCGCTCGGCGGGGGATCGGTCGCCTGCTCGTCGGCCCCGCCCCCCGCCACCGCCCACGAGGTCCGGTCCGTGACGTCGAGGTACGCCTCGTCGATGCTCACCTCGCGGCGGGTGTCCGCGCACTCGCGGAGCACCGCCTTCACCTCGGCCGCCACGTCCTCGTAGAAGTCGAGGTCGACGGGGAGGTACCGGCCGGTGTCGGCCGGGTCCGGCGCGTCCGGGTCGTCGGGGTCCGCGTCCGCGCGGCGGGGGAGCAGCTCCAAGGCCTCCGAGATCGGCATCGCGCTCTCGACGCCCAACTCGCGGGCCTCGTAGCTCGCCGTCGCGACCGCGCCGATCGACTCGCCCGGTTCGTACCCCATCCCGACCACGACGGGCTCGCCCGCGAGGTCGGGGCGGCGCAGCCGCTCGCAGGAGGCGTAAAAGCAGTCCATATCGACGTGGCAGACGACGCGGTCCGCGTCGTCGTCCCCGCCGCCGGCGCCCGGGAGTGTCTCCCCGGCGACTGGCGTCCCGCCGGTCATCGATCCCGACTCCGCGCTCCGCGGTCTTAAGAACCAGCCACGCGCGCCGGAAGTGGAACGCGGACCGCGGTCGCCGCCGCCCCCGGATCCAGATCCGATAGCCGGGTCGGTAGTCGTTTATTCCTCGCGATCGTTCGTTCACGTATGCCCGCCGCGATCGACGTGTTACACGTCGACGACGACCCGTCGGTCCTCGACCTCACGGAGGCGTACCTCGAACGCGAGATCGACTCCGTGGCGGTGACGAGCGTGACCGACCCCGAGACAGCCTTGGACCGGCTCGACGAGGCCGCCTTCGACTGCGTGGTCAGCGACTACGACATGCCCGCGATGGACGGGCTGGAGTTCTTCGGCGTGTTCAGCGACCGCCACGGGGAGATCCCGTTCGTGCTGTACACCGGGAAGGGCTCGGAAGAAATCGCCAGTCAGGCGCTCAACGCCGGGGTCACCGGCTACTTCCAGAAGGGCGGTCCCGAGCAGCTCCGCCGGCTCGCGAACCGCGTCGATCAGGCGGTCGAGGAGCACCGGACCAAAGAGATCGCCGAGCGCTACTCGACCGTCATCGAGGCGCTCGGCTACCCCGTCTACGTCGTCGACGAGACCGGCGTCTTCCGGTTCGTCAACGAGCCGTTCGCCGAGCTCACCGGCTACGACCGCGAGGAGATCATCGGCCAGAAGCCCGGGTTCATCAAGGACGACGCGGCGGTCAAAGAGGCCGAGGACCGCCTCGGCATGATCCTCTCGTCTTCGGGGCCCGACGTCCAGCATTTCGGCGTCGACATCGTCCCGAAGGAGGGGGAGCCGATCCCCTGTCGCGACCACATGGCCGCGCTGCCGTACGAGGGCGACTCGTTCAACGGCAGCGTCGGCATCCTCCGAAACGTCTCCGACGAGCGCGAGCGCCGCGCGGAACTGGAGACGAAGACCCGCGCCCTCGACGAGGCGCCGGTCGGGATCACCATCACGGACCCCGCGCAGGAGGACAATCCCATGGTGTACGTCAACGACCGGTTCGTCGAGATGACCGGGTACGACCGCGAGGAGTCGATCGGCGTCAACTGCCGGTTCCTCCAAGGGCCGGACACGGAGGAGGAGTCGGTTCAGGAGCTCCGCGACGCGATCGACGCCGACGAGCCGACGAGCGTCGAGCTGCTGAACTACCGGAAGGACGGGACGGAGTTCTGGAACCGAGTGAGCATCGCCCCGATCTGCGACCCGGACGGGACCGTCACGCACTGGGTCGGCTTCCAGGAGGACATCACGGCGTTCAAAGAGCGGGAGGCGGCGCTCGAACGACAGAACGACCGGCTCGACTCCTTCGCGAGCATCGTCTCGCACGACCTGCGGAACCCCCTCAACGTCGCGCAGGGCCGGGTCCAACTCGCCCGCGAGGCGTCGGACGACGCGGAGAACCTCGACGCCGCGCTCGACGCGCTCGCCCGGATGGAGTCGATCGTCGAGCGGACCCTCGCGCTCGCCCGCGAGGGAGAGACGGTCGGCGACCCGGAGCGCGTCGACCTCGCGGGCGTCGTCGCCGACAGCTGGTCAACCGTCGACACCGCGGACGCGACCCTCTCGGTCGAGACCGACCGCGAGGTGCTCGCCGACCCGGACCGCCTCCGGAACCTCTTCGAGAACCTGATACGCAACGCGGTCGACCACGCCGGCGACGATGTCTCGATCCGGGTCGGCGACCTCTCGGACGGCTTCTTCGTCGAGGACGACGGGTCGGGGATCGACCCGGCGGTCGCCGACTCGCTCTTCGAACCCGGCGAGAGCGGCGGCGCGGGCACCACCGGATTCGGCCTCGCGATCGTTCAGGAGATCGCCACCGCACACGGGTGGACGGTCGAGGCGACGACCGGCGAGGACGGCGGCGCGCGGTTCGAGGTCCGTGGCGTCGACAAGCGGACCCCGGCGACCCCCTGAGCCGCTTGGTCTCGGTCGACACCGCGACCGCGGTTCGACGCTCGTCGGCGACCGAAACCGGATCGACTCCCCCCGTTCACAAGCGCCTTTATCATCCGTTCCGAACCCAGAGTGAATGGGGCTCCTCTCCGGCGTCACCGACACCGACCGGCGCGTGATCGTGCTGGCGCTCGCGCGAATGGTCGGCGCCGCCGGGAACTCCTTTCTCATCGTCGTCCTCCCGCTGTACATCACCAGCGACCTCGTCGACATCGAGGGGTTACTCGGCGTCGAGGTCGGGGTCGGCGCGGCCGCGGTCACGCTGACCGAACCGCTCCTCATCGGCGTCGTGCTCTCGCTTTTCGGCTTTCTCAACAGCCTCTCGCAGCCGTTCACGGGGCGGCTCTCCGACCGCGTTGGCGCCCGTCGTCCGTTCGTCCTCGCCGGAATCCTGCTCCTCGGAACCGCGAGCGGGCTGTACACGATCGCGACGAGCTACCCGGTGCTGGTGGCGCTGCGGGCGATACAGGGGCTCGGCGCGGCGCTCATCATCCCCGCCACGGTCGCCCTCGTGAACGAGTACGCCGCGAGCGACGCCGACCGCGGCGGCAACTTCGGCGTGTACAACACGTTCCGGCTCATCGGCTTCGGCTTCGGCCCGGTCCTCGCGGGCGCGGTCGTCGCTCGCGGGCCGTACGACCTCTCCGCCGTCGGGCTCCCGGTCCTCGACGGCTTCGACGCCGCCTTCGTCGCGGCCTGCGCGGGGGCGTACCTCAGCTTCACGCTCGTGTTCCTGCTCGTCCGCGACGCCGACGTCGAGGCCGAGGCGGGCGACGACGTGTCGATCCGGGTCCGCGGCGAGGACCGCCTGCTCGACCCCGTGTTCACGCTCGGGCTCGCGACCGTCGCCATGGGCGCGTGCATCGCCCTGTTTGCGACGCTCCAGAACCAAGTGAACGTCCGGTTGGACCAGCCCCCGGTCTGGTTCGGCGCGCAGTTCGCGGCCGTGACGATCGCAAACGTGGTCTTCCAGGTCCCCGTGGGCCGCGCCAGCGACCGGATCGGCCGCCGGCCGTTCCTGCTCGCCGGCTTCGTCATCCTCGTCCCGACGACGCTGCTTCAGGGGATCGTGACCGAGCCGGCGCTGATGATGCTCGTCCGGCTCGGCCAAGGGATCGCGGTCGCGTGCGTGTTCGCCCCGTCGCTCGCGCTCGCCGGCGACCTCGCCCGCGAGGGGGAGTCCGGGACCACCCTGTCGGTGCTCACGATGGGCTTCGGCTTCGGCGTCGCCTTGGGGCCGCTGGCCTCCGGCTGGCTCTACGGCTTCGGGTTCGTCGTGCCGTTCGCCGTCGGGGCCCGGCCGCCGTGCTCGCGCTGATCGCCGTCTTCACGCAGGTGGAGGAGACGCTCGATACCGGCGACGAGCCGGCCGCGGCGGCCGGCGCGGACTGAGCGGGAGAGCGGGCGGAAATCCGCACCCGGCGCTCGTTTCGCGCGTCGTCAACACTCAGCTTCGGCGTAGTACATGCCTCCGCCGTTCTCGTCGACCGGACTGAACGCGGATACACACTCGTCGTCCTCACTCTCTTGTGCCACGCTCTCCGTGAATAGACTGGCTTCGTCGATCGAATCCGCGGATATCGTGAGTTCCAGGTCTCCCTCACCACTCATCCAACGTTCTTTTAAATACACTCCGCCCGTCGCTCCGCCTTGCTTCGGGCCGAATCGGAACCCGTCCTCGGATACGACCTCGTCGCCTCGCTCCGCCACTATCGTGACACCGACGGTCTCGTCCCGCAGATTCACAACGTCTATCTCCCGAATTTCCACCTGCGGGTCGTCGTCGGAAATACAACCGGCGGTGAGCCACCGCGAGGGCTCCGAGGACCTCGCGGCGTCTCCGTTTCGGCACTTCGGTTCACAATCCGGAAACATTGTTTAACCATGCGGCCCGTCGGAGTTCTCTGTTCCGACGAGTACGATCCGAGGCGCGTCCGGGTGGCAGACACGTCCTCTCGGCCCCCTCCGCAGTCAACAGAGCCAAACCGGTCGCGGCCGAACCGCCTCGCGTGCCGAGCGACCGCCTCCGCTGCGTCGACTGCCGCGAGCCGATCCCCGCCGACGCGCGGATCTGCCCGCACTGCCGGACCATCCAGCCGTCGCCGCTGCTGGACGTGGGCGTCGTCGTCGCCGGCGTGTTCGCGCTGCTGTTCGGCGTCGTCCTGACGGTGATGACCGTCGGGACCAGTCGCCTCTTCGGGTTCGTCCTGCTCGTCGTCGGGTTCGGCCTCGCGGTCGGCGGGTACACGCGATACATCGATCGACGGGCGACGAGCCGGGGGCGGTGAGTCCGCCGCTCGCCGCCCGTTTTCCGTCCTCGCGGCTGCGACAATTTAAGTAGCAGCGCGCGCCACGGTACGGACATGCTCACCCCACTCAACGGCGGCTTGGTCCTCGCGGGGCTGGCGCTCGCGTTCGTCGGCGCGGCGGTCTCCGTCTACGCGGTGACGCTGACGGGGCTGCTCGTCGGCGCCGGCGCCGGCTACCTGCTCGCGCCGAACGTCGTCGGCCTCGTCGCGGTCGACGGCGCCGTCCTCACCGCCGGCGCGGTCGCGGTCGGCGGCCTCCTCGGCGGCTTCCTCGCGTACGCCGGGCTCTCCTTCGCGGTGCTCGGCATCGGCGCGGTCGTCGGCGGGTTCGCCGGGCGGTTCGCCGTCGGCCCCTTCTACGCGGCGGACGCCGCGGGGGTCGAGGGGACGGCGCTGCTCGTCGGCGCGACGCTGGCGGGCGTCGCCATCGGCGCGCTGTTCGGGTTCGTCCTCACCCGGACGACGCTCGTGGTCTCGACGGCGCTCATCGGCGCGGCGTTCGCCTCGCGGTCGCTGACGCCCGCGAGCTTCGAGACGGCCGCCGCGGAGACGACCGTCCAACCCCTCCTCTTCGACCTCTCGGCGCCCGCGTTCCTCGCGGTGTTCGTCCTCGGGGCGCTCTCGCAGCTGGGCTGTTCCGGTTCGGCTACGTGACGAAGCTCGTCGGGCTGCTGCCCGGCGCGCGCCGGTGGACGGCGGACGACGACCGCGACGCGGACGCGGCCTGACCACCTCTCAGACGCCCCGACGCGGTCACTCGTACTCGTAGAACCCGCGACCGGTCTTCTTGCCGAGGTCGCCCGCCTCCACCTTGCGCTTGAGGAGGTACGCCGGCTTGTAGCGGTCGCCGAGTTCGTCGTGGAGCGTCTCGCTTGCGTCGAGCGCCACGTCGAGGCCGATGTGGTCGGCGAGTTCGAGCGGCCCCATCGGGACGTTCGTGCCGAGCTTCATCCCGCGGTCGATGTCGGCCTTGTCGGCGACGCCCTCGTCGTACGCGCGGATCCCCTCGTTTATCCACGGCATCAGGATCCGGTTGGTGACGAACCCGGGCTTGTCGTCGGACTCCCACGTCTCCTTGCCCAGGTCCTCGGCGAAGGCGTGCGCGAAGTCGACGACCGCCGGGTCGGTGCGCTCGCCCACCACGACCTCGACGCCGTCCATGATCGGGACGGGGTTCATGAAGTGGAGGCCGACCACGTCGCTCGCGCGCTCCGTCGCGCTCGCGATGGTCGTGATAGACAGCGTGGAGGTGTTCGTCGCGAGGACGACGTCGTCGTCGGTGACGCGGTCGAGGTCGCCGAACACGTCGCGTTTTACCTCGAGGTCTTCGATCACGGCCTCGACGACGAGGTCGGCGTCCGCGAGGTCGTCGAGGGCCGTCGTCCCCGTGATCCGGTCGCGGACCGCTTCGGGGTCCTCGTCGAGCGCGCCCTTTCCGGCCAGCCGGTCGAGGCTGTCCTCGACGCTGTCGAGGCCGCGCTCGACGTACTCGCGCTCCACGTCGCGCATCACCACGTCGTATCCCGCCGACGCCGCGACCTGCGCGATCCCGTTGCCCATCGTCCCGGCGCCGACGACGCCGACGACCTCGATTTCGGAAAGCGTTCGCATGTGACTCGCTGCCGCGCCGCGGCTGGTAAGTATTGCGAAAGCCGGGCCCGAACGCGTTCGCACCGGAGAAATTAACAATTCGAGTAGTAACGCGTTTCGAAGCCGATCGCGCAAAATCGACCCGAGACGCCGCTCAATCGGCCGCTAAGTTTCTTTACGTCCGCCGACTTCACCACAGCCCTTTTTACGTATGTAACGGAACTACGAACTGATGCTTCCTCACGCCGCCGACGACATTTCGCGCGACGGTAAGTCGCTCATCCTCGCGTACGACCACGGGCTCGAACACGGGCCGGTCGACTTCGAGCCGAACCCGGACACGGCGGACCCGGAACGGATCTTCGAGCTCGCCACCCACGAGGCGGTCACCTCGCTCGCCGTCCAGAAGGGGCTCGCCGAGGCGTACTACCCCGACTACGAGGACGAGGTCAACCTCCTGTTGAAGCTCAACGGGACCTCCAACCTCTGGCGAGGAGAGCCGAACAGCGCCGTCAACTGTACGGCCGAGTACGCGGCCGAACTGGGGGCCGACGCGGTCGGGTTCACGGTCTACGGCGGGTCGAACCACGAGGTAGAGATGGCCGAGGAATTCCGCGACGCGCAGGAGGGCGCCCGCGAACACGACATGGCCGTCGTCATGTGGTCGTACCCGCGCGGGCAGGGGCTCCGCAACGACGCGAGCCCGGACGTCATCTCGTACGGCGCGCGGCTCGGCCTGGAGCTCGGCGCCGACGTGGTGAAGGTGAAGTACCCCGGCTCCGCCGAGGCGATGGGCGACGCCGTCGAGATGGCCGGCCCTGCCGACGTCGTCATGTCCGGCGGGACGATGCGCGACGACGAGGCGTTCCTCCGGAACGTCTCGAACGCCATCGACGCGGGGGCCACCGGCATCGCCGTCGGCCGAAACGTCTTCCAGCGCGACGAGCCTGAGCGCATCCTCGACGCATTGGAGGCCGTGATCTTCCAAGAGTCCGACCCGGCCGAGGCGCTGGCCGTCGCCGAGAGCGACGACTGATGTCCTCACCGGACTCGACCGTCGACGCGGTGTTCGACGCGGTCGCGGCGACGGCCCCCGAGATCCGCGCCGCGCTCCCCGGCCGCCGCGTCGAGAGCGGGACGGAGAACGAATCTGGCGAGTCGGTGCTCGCGGGCGACCTGTACGCCGACGAGCTCCTCGGCGACGCGATAATCGCGGTCGACGGCGTCGGCTCGTTCGTCAGCGAGGAGCGTGAATCGGCGGTCGACGCGGGCGGCGCCGTCGGGAGCGGCGCGGGCGACGCGCTCGCCGTCGCGATCGACCCCCTCGACGGCTCCTCGAACCTCCGGTCGAACAACGCGATGGGCACCGTCGTCGGCGTGTACGACGCGCCGCTGCCCGCGAGCGGCCGCGACCTCGTCGCCGCCGGCTACGTCCTCTACGGCCCGATCACGACGATGGTCGTCGCCGACGAGACGGGCGTCCGCGAGGAAGTGGTCACCGCCGACGGCGACGGCGTCGAGAGGTCCGTCGTCGAGGCCGACCTCTCGCTGCCGGCGACCCCGACCGTCTACGGGTTCGGCGGCCGGGTCCCCGACTGGCCCGCGGACTTCCGCGCGTACGCCCGATCGATCGAAGACGAGCTGAAGCTCCGGTACGGCGGCGCGATGGTCGGCGACGTGAACCAGGTGCTCACCTACGGCGGCGTGTTCGCCTACCCCGCCCTCCGGAGCGCGTCCGAGGGGAAGCTCCGGCTACAGTTCGAGGCGAACCCGATCGCCTACATCGTCGAGCGCGCGGGCGGCGCGTCCTCGGACGGAACCGGCTCGATCCTCGACGTGGAGCCCGAGGCGGTTCACCAGCGCACGCCGGTTTACGTGGGCAACGAGGCGCTGATCGAGCGGCTGGAGGAGGCGCTCGACCGGGAGTGATCTCGCGTCCGACCGGGAGACCCCTCGTCTCCCGGGCCGTACGAACGACGTAAGCCGCGCGTATCCGCGGTAGCCCGCGGCGATCGGTCCGACGGGCGTCGCGGCCCGTCGGCTTCGCCGGGCCTACGCGGCGCTATGGGGCTGATAACAATGCCCGGTCCCTCCCGAGTACCCCACGCGGAGGAACCAACGAATGGAACTCACAGCAGAAGCCGAAGGCAAGCGCGTCGTGAACCGAGACGGAACGGAGGTCGGAACGGTGTCCGCAGTGGAGGGCAGCCGCGCGCACGTCCACCCCGACCCGGGCGTCAGCGACACGATCAAATCGAAGCTCGGCTGGGGCGAGGCCGACGAGGAGACGTACCCCGTCGACGAGGCCGACATCGAGTCGGTCGACGACGACGAGGTCAGGCTCAAGAAATAGCGCCGCACCGCGAGCGGGCCGGCCCGTCTCCGGCCGGGCGCTGACGACCGACGCCGGCCGCCGACGGCCGACGCCGGCCGCCGTCAGGTCCGCCCGCCGTCAGGTCCGCCGTCGACGCCCGACTCGGATTCCCTCACCGCTCCGGACCGCGCACCGCCTCGGACCGGTCGCGGGCCCGGAGCGCCCGACGCCGGCGTTCCGCCGCACGGAGATACTTCTATCAGTTCTCGAATAACCATAAATTCAAATTAAGAAAATATAAATCATCCGTCGCGAAGTTATCAGGAATTCTTATGCGAAGCGTGTTCCTACCTCGGGTAGACGCCGGTACGACCTCGTTACCGGCAGACACATGGACTCGAAACACGACGACCCGCGGCTGACGGGCGACCACCTCCGTTCGATCGACACCACTACGGGCACCGTTACGCTGGTCGGCGTCGTCCACGACCACCCCGCCAGCGTCTTCCGGGTCCGACGCGTGGTCGCGGAGCGGGACCCCGACGTCCTCGCGCTCGAACTGCCGCCGCTCTCGCTCCCGCTCTTCGAGCGGTACGCCGAGGACACCCGCACTCCGCCGGCGTTCGGCGGGGAGGCGAGCGCCGCGATTCAGGCGGCGACCACCGATCGCGTCGTCGGTATCGACGGGCCGACCCTGTCGTTCCTCGGTCGCCTCGCCGCGAGGCTGTACCGCGAGGGTGGATCGATCGGGACGGTTCGGGGGGTCCTCGACGGCTTCGCGACGGTGACGAAGAACGCCCTCAGGTGTCGCTTCGCGGCCTCGATCGCGTCGCTCACGTCGGTCCGGTTAGAGGTCGACTCGCCGGTCTCGTACGCGACCGGGCGGGCAGACGCCCCCGAGCGACAGGCCGAGAGCGAACGCCGCCAGATCGATCGCGCCCGCGCCGTGATGGACACGTTCGAGCCGTCTCGGGCCGCCTCGTTCGGCGACGACGTGCGCGAGACGCACATGATCGACCGCCTCGACGACCTTCGCGGGGAGGGGGACCTCGTCGCCGTCGTCGGTCGTCACCACCTCGACCGGGTCGCCGAGGGACTCGGCGACCGAGCCGACGCCGACGCGGACCGCTGAGCCGGCCGCCGACCCGAATCGCCGGGCCGGACCGGCCGACCGTCGGGTCGTTCCTCATCCGGACCGGTCGACCGCCGGGTCGGCTCGCGCCGATCCCGCATGGAAAACTGTTTAGGATCTACCGCAAATCTTGCGTTCATGAAAGTCCACGTCGGCGCGGCGGCGACGCCCGAGGAGGCTGCGGCGATCGCGAAGTCGCTCGCCGAACACCTCGGCGTCGACGTCGACGTCCACGTCGAGGGCGAGGAGACGCCGGTCGCCAGCGCCGAGCCGTCCGAGCCGAGCTACCCGCTCGACGACGACCTCGGACCGACCGACCGCGAGCGCGACCTCCGCGCCGAGATAGCCGACATCCGCGAGGGCGGCCCGGAGAAGTACCGCGACCGGCTCTCGGAGCAGGGGAAGCTGTTCGTCCGCGACCGCCTCGACCTCTGGTTCGGCGGCGAGGGCGGGACCCGCGGGACCGGCGACGCCGGCGCCGCGGACGGCGACCCCGCGGGGGTGAAGTTCGAGGACGGGAAGTTCGCCGCGTTCGACGACTGGCACCCCGACGCGCCCGCCGGCGAGGACGAAGCGGGGAACGAGCGCGGCGGCGACCGCCTCCCGGGCGACGGCCTGCTGACGGGCGCGGCCGAGTTCGAGGGGCGCGACGTCCACTTCATGGCCAACGACTTCACCGTGAAGGCGGGGTCGATGGCGTCGAAGGGCGTCGAGAAGTTCCTCCGGATGCAACAGCGGGCGCTGAAGACGGGGAACCCGGTGCTCTACCTGATGGACTCCTCCGGCGGTCGGATCGACCAGCAGACCGGCTTCTTCGCCAACCGCGAGGGGATCGGGAAGTACTACTACAACCACTCGATGCTCTCCGGCGCGGTGCCGCAGATCTGCGTCCTCTACGGCCCCTGTATCGCCGGGGCCGCCTACACGCCCGTCTTCGCGGACTTCACTGTGATGGTGGAGGACATGTCCGCGATGGCGATCGCCTCCCCGCGAATGGTGGAGATGGTCACCGGCGAGGAGATCGATCTGGACGACCTCGGCGGCCCCCGCGTCCACGCCGAGGAGTCCGGCTCCGCGGACCTCGTCGCGCGCGACGAGGAGCACGCCCGCGAGCTGGTCGCCGACCTGATCGGCTACCTCCCCGACCGGGCCGGCGAGAAGCCCCCGCGGCGCGAGACGAAGCCGCCGAAGCTCTCGCCCGACGGGATCGACGAGCTGATCCCCGAGTCGCCGAACCGCCCGTACGACGCCCACAACCTGATCGACCGGATCGCCGACGCCGAGTCGGTGTTCGAGCTGAAGGAGGGGTACGGTCCGGAGATCGTCACGGCGTTCTGCCGGATCGACGGGCGGCCGGTCGGCGTCGTCGCCAACCAGCCGACGGAGCGGTCGGGCGCGATCTTCCCGGACGCCGCGGAGAAGGCCGCGGAGTTCATCTGGACCTGCGACGCCTACGAGATCCCCCTGCTGTACCTCTGTGACACGCCCGGCTTCATGGCGGGCTCGCAGGTGGAGAAGGACGCCATCTTAGAGAAGGGGAAGAAGATGATCTACGCCACCTCCTCGGCGACGGTGCCGAAACAGACCGTCGTCGTGCGGAAGGCGTACGGCGCGGGCATCTACGCGATGGGCGGGCCGGCCTACGACCCCGAGAGCGTCATCGGCCTCCCCTCCGGCGAGATCGGCATCATGGGCCCCGAGGCCGCGATCAACGCGGTCTACGCCCGGAAGCTCGCCGAGATCGACGACCCCGAGGAGCGCGCCGCCGAGGAGGAGCGCCTCCGCGAGGAGTACCGCGAGGGGATCGACGTCCACCGCATGGCGAGCGAGGTCGCCATCGACGAAATCGTGCCGCCCTCGGACCTCCGCGCCGAGCTCGCCGCGCGGTTCGACTTCTACGAGGACGTTCAGAAGGACCTGCCGGACAAGAAGCACGGGACGATCCTCTGACCGGGTGAAACGGGCGGAGCCGGGCTACAGCGCCGCGACGAGGTCGCCGCCGAACAGCTCGACTGCGCTCTCGACGCCGAGCGCGACGGCCAGCCCGATTCCCAGGAGCGCGCCGGCGTAGGCGGCCGACCCGAGCAGCGACGCGGCGGTGAACCGCGGCGCGGACACCGACGACGCGCTCGCGCTGGGCACCGCGAGCCACCCGCGCGTCCCGGGGACGGCGTTCGAGGCGGCGACCGCCGGGAGCCCCCACCGGTCGAGCCAGCGCGTCGCGCCGTCCAGTCGCCCCGCGTCGACCGGGACGGCCCTCGACGCCGTCGGATCCAGGTCGAACCGACGGACGGCGACGAAGAGCAGCGACTGGCCGGTCGTCGCCCCGACGACGGCCGCCGCGAACACCGGGACGACCGCCACAGCGTCGACCCCCGCGGCGACCACCGCTGCGACAAAGAGCGTCCGCGCTGGCAGCACCTTCCCGACGAGGGCGCCTTCGAGCGCGAAGACGACGAAGACCGCGACGGCGCCGTAGGTGCCGACGAGGGCGAGCGCCGTCTCGGCGTGGGCTCCGATCACGACCGCCCTCCGGGCCCCACAGCTAAAACACCCCCCGAGCCGGCTGTTCGCACGCGTCAGGCCGCTCCGCGGGCCCGGTCGCGGTCGCCGCCCCCGCCTCGGGTGGCTATTTATCGGCCGCGGGCCTCGTGGACGCATGGTTACCGTCGGCGACACCGCCCCCGACTTCGCCGCGCCCGCGGTCGGCGGGGCTCCGGACGGCGACGCGGAGCGCACCGCAACCGAACTGGCGCTGTTCCGGTTGGTCGAGGCGCACGACGCCGTCGCTCTCTGTCTCGCGCCCGCGACGTTCGTGCCGCCCTGTACCGCGGCGCTCGCCGCGGTCCGCGACGCCGGCTGGCACGACCGCGACGGCCTCGCCGTCGTTGCGCTCACGGGCGACTCGCTGTACGCGGCGTTCGCGTACGCCGACCGGTTCGGACTCCCCTTCCCGGTCGTCGCCGACTTCCACGGCGGCGTCGCCGAGTCGTACGACCTGCTCGCCGACTCGTGGGAGGGGCATTCGGGCATCCCGCGGCGCGCGACGGTCGTGATCGACGGGGACTGGACGGTCCGGTTCGCCGAGGCGACCGACGATCCCCTCGACCGCGCCGACCCGGCGCCGGTCCGGCGCGCGGCCGAGACGCTCCGCGAGATCGGGATCGACGTGGACCGGCCGCGGGTGAACTACGACGGGCCGTGGTGAGCGCGGCGCGGACGAGCGCGACGGCGGCGCGGTCCGTGACTCGCCCGGTCGCGTCACGCGTCGGCGTCGCCGTGGTTATTTGACGCCCCCGCGCGGAGGGGGCGACATGGACGCCGCCTTCGCGGAGTACCTCGACGAGTTCACGCGCCGCGACTGGGAGACGCTCGACCCGGCCGCCGTCGCCGACCCGGTCAGGGTCGCGGTCGTCGGCCTCGGCTGGTTCGCCCGGGAGTGGGCGCTGCCCGGCATCGCGCGGTCGGCGTACACCGAGGCCACCGTCGTCAGCGACGTCGACCCCGCGGCGGTCGAAGCGGCCGCCGCCCAGCGCGACCTGACGGGCCTCACGCCCGAGGAACTGCGATCGGGGGCCGCCGCGGACGCGTACGACGCCGTCTACGTCGCGACGCCGAACGCGACCCACCTGGAGTACGTCGAGGCCGCCGCACAGCAGGGGAAGGCGGTCCTCTGCGAGAAGCCGCTGGAGGTGACGCCGGAGCGCGCGCGGAAGCTGGTGGCGGCCTGCCGCGACGCCGGGGCGCCCCTGATGGTCGGCTACCGGATGCAGACCGACCCCGCCGTCCGGCGGCTCCGCGACCTCCTCGACGCGGGCGTCGCCGGCGAGGTGATCCACGTCCACGCGACGATGTCGCAGACGATGCTCGGCGAACTCGGAAGCGACACGGACCAGTGGCGGCTCGACCCCTCGCTGTCGGGCGGCTGCGCGGTGATGGATCTGGGCGTCTACCCGCTCAACACGACGCGGTTCGCACTCGGCGAGGACCCGGTCCGGGTGTCCGGCCGGACCCGGTCGGAGCACGAGGCGTTCGCCGACGTGGACGAGCACGCCTCGTTCCGACTCGAGTTCCCGGACGACGTCGACGCGTTCTGTACGGTGAGCCAGAACGCCCAGCACGCGAGCCGGCTGGAGGTCACCGGGACGGACGCCAGACTCGTCCTCGACCCGGCGTTCTACGAGCGCGAGGACCGCGGATTCGCCGTGGTTCGCGGCGGGACGCGGGTCG
Organism: Halorubrum sp. SD612; assembly: GCF_002135005.1. NCBI lineage: Archaea > Methanobacteriati > Methanobacteriota > Halobacteria > Halobacteriales > Haloferacaceae > Halorubrum > Halorubrum sp. SD612. The sequence continues at coordinate 22,993 of NZ_NEWI01000040.1, forward strand.
ATGTCGACTTCGAGCAGGTCCACCAGATCGAAGAGGAGTTCGCCTACTTCGGTCACCAGCTGCTGGCCGACGAACCGTTCCACCCCGACGGCGAGCACGCGCTCACGGACATGCGCGCGCTCGCCGGCGTCTACGAGTCGGCCGAGACCGGGCGGCCGGTCGAACTCGGCGACTGAGCCGCGACCGCGGCTGCGAGCCCACTACTGTTCGATCCCGTACACGTCGCTCGTCCAGTCGCGGGCCGGGGTGTCGTACACCGGGGCGTCGCAGTCGCGCCCGTCGAGCCGTCGCCGATCGGCCTCGTCGAGCTCCCAGTCGAGGTCGGCGTTGGCCCGGACGTGCTCCGGGGTCGACGAGCGCGGTAGCGGGACGACGCCGCGGTCGATCGCCCACCGGATGATCACCTGCGCCGGGTGCTTGTCGTACTGCTCCGCCAGCTCGGCGACGACCTTGTCGCCGAACACGTCGGTCCGCGCGAGCGGGGCCGCGGCCTCGATCACGGTGTCGGTCTCGCGGCAGTAGTCGACGAGGTCGGGCCGCTGGAACCACGGGTGAAACTCGATCTGGTTGACCGCGATCGGCACGTCGGAAATGTGGTGCGCGCAGCTGAGCTGGTACGCGCTGAAGTTCGAGACGCCGATATCGCGGATGAGCCCCCGCTCGCGCAGCTCCGCCATCGCCTGGAGCGTCTCGCGCAGAGAGATGGCGGGGTTCGGCCAGTGGATCAGGTACAAGTCGAGGTAGTCGGTGCCGAGCCGGTCGAGCGACGCCTCGCACGATTCGATCACCGACTCGTAGTTGAGGTTCTTCGCGAGCACCTTCGAGG
>NZ_NEWI01000041.1:0-23579 GCF_002135005.1 Halorubrum sp. SD612
CAGACGAGTGCTCTGCGTCGGGAACCGCTCGCAGCGACGCGCGCATTCCCCCGGTCCCCGAATCCCGGGAACCGACCCAGCCCTGACCCCGAAGCCGCGGTGCGGTCCGCGCTCGCCCCTGCGAGCGCCGGACGCGGCCGCGACTCCAACGGGGGACCGGGAGAGCGCGGCGTCGCTACGAGTCGCCGTCGGTCGAGTTCTCGCCGCTCGAACCGTCCTCCGACGCCTCGGACTCGTACTCCACCTCGATCCCGCTCGGCACCGGGCGGAGGAGGTAGCGGCCGTTCCCGCGCAGCACCGGCGCGAAGTCCGCGGTGAACGTCGTCCGCGCGTTCTCGCGGATCTCGAACTGCTCGTTGAACTTCAGCGGCGCGTTACCCGGGAGATCGACGGCCGCGTCGCTCCCGTCGGTGAGGGTCCCGTCGGCCGACGACACGTCGAGCTGGAGGTACGGGTACTCGCCCGTCTGGAGCTCCCGCTCGTCGATCAGCTGCGTCTCGCCGTTCTGGAGTTCGACGAGGTCAGCCTCCTGTGACTCGTCGAACTCGAAGTACTCGCGACCCTCGGCGGCGTCCCCCTCGTCGTCGGTCCCGTTGCCGTCGGTGGTCTCGTTCCCGCCGGCGTCGGTGTCGTCGCTCCCGTCGTCCGGGTCGGTCTCGTTCGCGCCGTCAGCGTCACCTTCCTCCGGATCGGCGCCCTCCGGGCCGAGCCAGAACCCCTCGACGGTGACGACGAGCGACTCGAAGTCGCCGATGTCGGCGGGCTGGTCGGTCACCTGCGTCGCGAGCGTTCCCGTCGCGCGACCGACACAGCCGGCGAGGCCCGTCGCCCCGAGGGCGGCGGCGCCGGTCGCCTTGAGGTAAGTGCGCTTGTCGAGCGCGTCGAGGTCGAGCGCGCGGTCAGTCACGTCACGCACCCCCCGCTCCGTCGGCGGTCGTCCCGTTCTCCGCGTCGGTTCCGTCGCCCTCGCCGGCGCCGTTCCCGGCGATATCGCTCACGGTCTCGCCGAGATCATCGACCCCGCCGCCGAGGAACTCGTTCACGCTGTCGAGGATCCCGCCGACGAAGTCCGGCACTTGGTCCGGGAGGTCGCTCGGCGGTCCCGCGTCGCCCGAGGCGTTGTCCGGGCCGGGCGTCGCCGCGACGGCACCGGCGGCCGCGCCGGTCCCGATCAGTACCACCGTGGCGAGCGCCACGAGCGCCGTCGTTCGGAGTGCGTTCATTGCGACTCATCCTCGGAGCGCTACACGGTTTAATGCCCCAAGCCGTTCAGCCGAATTACGCCCGATTTAATCCGGTTTAACGGTCGCTAGAGGCTTCGAGAAGGCTATCCTGTCGAACCGGCTGGTGATTTATAAAAGCGAGCGTCGGTCGGCGAGTCGAGCGTCGTTCGCGCGACGAGGTCGGACCGCGGCCGCGCGGCCGCACATCGGGGGGGGACGGAACGGCCCCTTGCGTTCCGGATCGGATCGAGCTCGCTAGGGCTCCAGCCGGTTCGGGTCGCGCGGGAACATGATCGCCTCCTTGATGTTGCTGAGGCCGGCGACCTTCTGGACGAGGCGGTCGATGCCGAGGCCGTAGCCGCCGTGCGGGGGCGTGCCGTAGCTCAGCGCCTCGATGTAGAACTCGAAGTTCGCCGTCTCGACGCCCTCCGCCTCCATGACCTCGACCATGCGCTCGACGTCGTGCTCGCGCTGGCCGCCCGAGGAGAGCTCCTGTCCCTTATAAATCAGGTCGAACTTCCGGGAGGCGATCTCGTCGTCCGGCACGTCCTGCATGTAGTAGAACTTCTCGTCGGGGTAGCCGACGACGAAGAACGCGGGGTGGCCCTGTTCCTCGAAGTGCTCGCCGAGCAGCTTCTCGCCCTTCGTGTCGAGGTCGGTCGGGTCGTCCGGGAAGTGCCCGTACTCGGTCTCCAAGATGTCGAGCGCCTCGTCGAAGGTGATCCGCGGGAAGTCGTCTTCGGGAACGTCGAGGTCGACGTCGAGGAGGTCGAGCTCGCGCTCTGCGTTCTCGGCGACCTCGCGGAGCGCGTAGCGCAGCGACTCCTCTTGGACGTCCATCACGTCGTCGTGGTCGTCGATGTAGGCCAGCTCCACGTCGAACATCGCGATCTCGGAGACGTGGCGAGAGGTGGCGAAGTCCTCGGCGCGGAACGCGGTCCCCGTCTCGTAGACGGCCTCGTAGCCCGAGGCCATCAGCATCTGCTTGTACAGCTGGGGGCTCTGCGAGAGGAACGCGTCCTGGTTGTAGTAGAGGATCGGGAACAGCTCGGCGCCGCCCTCAGCGCCGCCCTTCGAGATCAGCGGCGTCTTGATGTCGACGTACCCCTCGGCTTCGAACCACTCCTCCATCGCGGTGATCAGCTCGGAGCGCAGAGTGAACACCGCCAGCGTCTCCGGCTTCCGGAGGTCGAGCGCGCGGTTGTCGAGCCGGGTCGAGAGGTCGACCTCGATGTCCTTCGAGATCTCCAGCGGGAGCGGGGACTCCGCCTCGTCGATGACCTCGTACTCGGTCGGCGCGATCTCGACGCCCCCGGGCGCCTGATCGCTCTCCAGCGGTTCGCCGACGACGCGAACAACGTCCTCGGCGCCGACGTCCTGAACGGCCTCGAACAGCTCCGGCTCGCGCTCCTCTTTGAAGACGATCTGGATGAGCCCCTCGCGGTCCCGCACGATGAGGAACACGAGGCCCCCCAGGTCGCGGATCTCGTGGACGTGGCCGGCGATGGCGACCTCGTCCGCGTCCGGTTCGACGTCCGACGTGTGAATTCGCTCGATCATGGCGGTGACTGCTTACGCGCAACTGGTCGGGCGGCCGGCATAGGCCTGTCGTCTCGGGAGCGACTGAACGGGTCGCCCGCGGCCGCTCCGGCGGATTATCGGCGGCTTCCGGACCGAATTAGCCATGTCATGAGGTAGCATAACTAACATAATTTTAATACGAAACCGGTACTGGAGTTGGACGACGGCGCATTCAGCGCCTCGGAGACCGACCATGACCCGTTCCACCCTCCCGACGCTCGTGCGGTCCGTGAGCGTCGCGTCCCTCGGGTGGATCGGGATCGGGTATTCGGCTCCGAACTCACGGTCCGTCCGCCCGACCGCGTGACGCGCGTCGGCTGGGGAGGTTTCCCCGCGGGACGGACCACACCCGTTCTCTCCAGCCGCCGCGTTCGTCGCGCGGGTCGAACCGGACGACCGTTGCCCTCGCGAGCGCTGCCGCCGGCGACCTCGCCGCCGGCGCGTTCGAGGCCGCGGACCGGTCGCGTTCCGGGTTGCGACCCCGGGCGGCCGACCGGCCGCACCGCGTTCGACTCGCGGCGGGGGCGTATGGCGGCAGCCATCCACACGCCGTCGGTCGAGGCCACGGTGACCGTCCGCGTCTCGCAGGCGGCCACCGGCGACCTCGTCGCCGGCGCACGAGCACAGATCGAGCGAATCGACGGCCTCCGCGTCGAGGAGATCGAGATCGCCGGCCTCCGTCCCGGCCTCAACGACACCACGGTCGAGGCGGTCGCCACCCTCGCGGTCGGCGAGGAGGCGGGCCTCAACGAGGACGCCGAGGAGTTCGTCGTCGATCGCGTCCGCGAGCGCCTCGCCGACGGCTTCGGCGTCGACCCCGAGCGCGTCGAGCGGGTCGACCCCCCCGACTGACGGGGGTGCCGGGGCGTCACCTCCCGCCCTATTCTCGCGGGAGCTGCTCCCGCACCTCGGCTTCGACGCGGCGAAGCACCTCGCGGATCGGGAGGCCGGTCGCCTCCGCGACCGCGGCCGCGTCGTCGTACTCCCCGCTGACGTCGTACACCTCCCCGTCGGTCGTCGAGGCGACCTTCACGTCGACCTCGTGGTCCTCGCCGTCGACCCGAAGCGTCGCCGTCTCGAACGCGCGGTCGGCGATCCAGCGGTGGCTCGCGCCGGACTGGCGCACCCCGAGTGTTCCCGTCTCGCGGGCGAGGCGCTCGGCGACGGCCTCGGCGTCCGCCGGCTTACAGATCACCTTCACGAGGTGTCCCGGGCGCGACTTCTTCATCGCCGTCGGGACGATCGTCACGTCCCGCGCCCCGGCCCGCGAGAGCGTCTCCTGAAGCCCGCCGAGCACCTCCGGCGCGGCGTCGTCGAGGTTCGTCTCCAGGACGGCGATGTCGTCGTGTGCGAGCCGTCCGTCGACGGGCTGCCCGGCTCGGGCTCGGTCATCGTCGCGTTTCTCGCGGTCGCCGTCAGGTCCGGGTTCTCTCCCGTCGCCGACGAGCGCGCGGAGGACGTTCGGGTGGCGCTCGAAGTCGGCGTCGCCCGCGCCGTAGCCCGCGCGTTCGACCGCGAGGTCCGGGACCGCGTCGAAGCCGTCGGCGACCGCTCCCAGTATCGCCGCGCCGGTCGGCGTGAGCAGTTCGCGGTCGATCGGCCCGCCGGCGATCCGGAACCCGGCCCGGCTCGCGATCTCGGTCGTCGCCGGGGCCGGGACTGGGTACGTCCCGTGGCTCATCTCGACCGTCCCCCCGCCGGCGGCGACCGGCGTCGTGACGACTCGCTCGGGACCGAGATCGGCGAGCAGCAGCGCGGCGCCGACCACGTCGGCGATCGCGTCGTCCGCGCCCACCTCGTGGAAGTGGGTCTCGTCGAGGTCGGTGCCGTGGACCGACGCCTCGGCGCGGCCGAGCAGCTCGAAGGCGTCGAGCGCGGTCGACTCGACGGCCGGCGGAAGGCCCATCGACTCGACCAGATCGACCACTTCGCGGTAGCTCCGGTGGACGCCGGCCCCCTCGGCCGGTTCATCAGATCCGGAGGTGCTCGGATCGTTGTCGTGGCCGTGGTCGTGGCCGTGGCCGTGGTCGTGGTCTCCGTCGGTCTCGACCGTCCTGTCATCGATGAGGACGTCGACCGTCGTCGCGCGGATCCCGTTCTTCTCGACCTCGCCGACGGCGTACCGGACCGGAAGCGCGTCGCTCACGGGGGCGAGCGCGTCGGGGTCCGCCCCGGCGGCGATCAGCGCGGCGCAGATCATGTCGCCGGCGGCCCCGGTCCGACCGTCGAAGACGAGCGTTCGCATGCTGGTTCCGACGCGACTGCCGGACAAATACCTCCGGATCCGATCGCGGGCGGGCGGCGAGGGTCGGGCGAGTTACACCCCCTGGCCGGCCGCGAACAGGTACAGTTCGCCGATCACCAGCAGCGCCACCACCGCGAGCGGGACGGCCAGAATCCCGGCGACGCCGAGCGCGTACAGCGCCGCCCCGACGAGCGCGCCGGCGACGAGGAAGGCGAGCCGAGCGAGGAGGGACCGCATTGGGCCGGAGAGGGAGTCGAACACGCCCGAAAGTCACCTCGAACGGGCAAAAAACGTCCGTTGCGGCCGCCGCAGATCCACGGCGAAAACGCACGCTTACGACGAGGTTTTAAGAACGGACGCCTAACCGTGCTATATGATAACACAACCTGCCGCGGCCGCCGACAGATCGGTGCGGAGCGGCGGCACGGGCAACAGGCTTATTCCCGGACCGAGTCCAGATACGACCATCCCCCGCGAGGAACTATGAACGAAGTCCAACTCGAAGTGGCGAAGGCGTACCCGAACGACTCGGGGCGCGGCATCGCCCGACTCGACCCCGATACCCTGTTACATCTGAAGCTCTCGCCCGGCGACATCATCGAGATCGAGGGCGCGGAGACCACCGCGGCGAAGGTCTGGCGCGCCGACCGCCAGGACTGGAACACCGACACCGTCAGGGTGGACGGGTTCACCCGCCAGAACGCGGACGTCGGCATCGGCGAGCGCGTCACCATCCGGAAGGCGGAGGCCGAGAAGGCCGACAAGCTCGTCTTGGCCCCGCCCGAGGAGGCGTCCGTCCAGTTCGGCTCCGACGCCGCCGGCATGGTGAAACGCCAGATCCTCAAGCGGCCGGTCGTCGAGCGCGACATCGTCCCCGTGATGTCGTCGACGAACCACCCGTTCATGCGGTCGCCCGGGCAGGCGATCCCGCTGATCGCAGTCGAGACGGAGCCCGATGGCGTCTGTCTCATCACGGAGGACACCGAGGTCGAGCTGCGCGAGGAGCCGATCTCCGGGTTCGAGAAGACCGGGGGCGGAATTACGTACGAGGACATCGGCGGCCTCCAGTCGGAGATCCAGCGCGTCCGCGAGATGGTCGAGCTGCCGATGAAACACCCGCAGATCTTCTCGAAGCTCGGGATCGAGCCGCCGCAGGGCGTCCTGCTCCACGGCCCGCCCGGCACCGGGAAGACGCTGCTCGCGAAGGCGGTCGCCAACGAGACTTCGGCGTCGTTCTTCTCGATCGCCGGCCCCGAGATCATCTCGAAGTACTACGGCGAGTCCGAACAACAGCTCAGGGAGATATTCGAGGACGCGAAGGAGGAGTCGCCCTCGATCATCTTCATCGACGAGCTCGACTCGATCGCGCCGAAACGGGAGGACGTCACCGGCGAGGTCGAGCGCCGCGTCGTCGCGCAGCTGCTGACGATGATGGACGGGTTGGAGACCCGCGGGCAGGTGATCGTCATCGGCGCGACGAACCGTGTCGACAGCGTCGACCCCGCGCTCCGCCGCCCCGGGCGCTTCGACCGCGAGATCGAGATCGGCGTCCCGGACGAGGTCGGCCGCAAGGAGATCCTCCAGATCCACACCCGCGGGATGCCGCTCTCGGACGACGTGAGCCTCGACCACCTCGCCGACGAGACGCACGGCTTCGTCGGCGCCGACATCGAGAGCCTCACGAAGGAGGCCGCGATGAAAGCGCTCCGGCGCTACCTCCCCGAGATCGACTTGGACGAGGAGGAGGTGCCGCCGAGCCTCATCGACCGGATGATCGTCAAGCGCGACGACTTCTCGGGCGCGCTGAACGAGGTGGAGCCGTCGGCGATGCGAGAGGTGCTCGTCGAGCTCCCGAAGATATCCTGGGACAACGTCGGCGGACTCGAAGAGGCCAAACAGCAGGTCCAGGAGTCGGTCGAGTGGCCGCTCACCTCTCCCGAGAAGTTCGACCGGATGGGCGTCGACGCGCCGAAGGGCGTGCTGCTGTACGGCCCGCCCGGGACGGGGAAGACCCTGATGGCGAAGGCGGTCGCCAATGAGACGAACGCAAACTTCATCTCGGTGCGGGGGCCGCAGCTGCTCTCGAAGTGGGTCGGCGAGTCTGAGAAGGCGATCCGGCAGACCTTCCGGAAGGCCCGGCAGGTGAGCCCGACGATCATCTTCTTCGACGAGCTCGACAGCCTCGCGCCCTCGCGCGGCCAGGAGATGGGGAACAACGTCTCCGAGCGCGTCGTCAATCAGCTCCTGACGGAGCTCGACGGCCTCGAAGACATGGGCGACGTGATGGTGATCGGCGCCACGAACCGCCCGGACATGATCGACCCCGCGCTGCTCCGCTCCGGCCGGTTCGACCGGCTCGTGATGATCGGCCAGCCCGATCAGGAGGGCCGCGAGCAGATCCTCGACATCCACACCGAGAACACGCCGCTCGCGCCCGACGTGAGCCTGCGTGAGGTCGCCGAGATCACTGACGGCTACGTCGGCTCCGACCTGGAGGGGATCGCCCGCGAGGCCGCCATCGAGGCCCTGCGCGACGACGACGACGCCGAGGAGGTCGAGATGAAGCACTTCCGGCGCGCCATGGAGTCGGTGCGGCCGACGATAAACGACGACATCCTCGCGTACTACGAGGACGTCAGGGAGCAGTTCAAGGGCGGCGGCGGCGAGTCGCTGCGCGACACCGGCGGTCGGATCGGGTTCCAGTAACGCGGCCGGCGGTCGATCTCCTGCGGGGACGTTTTGAGTGTCGTGCGCGTAGCGATGCTCATGTCCGACGACGTGACCGTCGACGTGGAGGTCGAGGTGGAGGTCGACCGGGACGAACTGGAGATCGAGCGCGACGACGCCGAGTCGATCGAGGCGACCTACGAGGCGAACGGGATCGAGATCGGGGTCGAAGCGGAGGTGGAGACGGACGGCGGAGACGGCGAGTCCGCCGAAGAGGAGGACGAATCCGCCGAGAGCGGCGGAGAATCCGGCTACGAGTACTCCGAGTAGCGGGCGTCGAGTCGCCGCCGCTCCCCCCGGCGCACCGACCCGTTCCGCTCCTTTTAACCTCGCCAGCGACCAAAGAGAGCTATGTCCAAGCCCCGCGTCCCCGGCGGCGACGAGAACGCGCTGGAGCTACCCTGCGGGGAGACGATCGGTGTCGGCGAACTGGACCTCGGGATGCGCGAGTACGAGTGCGACTGCGGCGAGACCCACGCAGTCGTGATGGACGTCCATCCCCCGGAGCGGTTCCTCCCCGACTTCTTGGTCGAGGTGCTCCGGGAGGCGATCGAAACGACCAGCGAGGAGATGCCGGAGTTCGACACGCCGCACCTCCTCGGTGTCGTCTTGGAGGAGTTCCCCGAGGCGGTCGTCTCGCACGACGCCAGCGAGAACGCCGACGTGGGGTACGCGATGGTGTGGGTGACCGAGTTCGACTCCCGCCGGCTCCACGAGGTCGTCGTCGAACTGGTGGTCGAGCTGATGGAGCACGCCGTGAGCCACGCCGACGACGACGAGGCGCTGTCGGCGTTCGAACGAGAGATGGTCGAGTTCGACGTGAGCGAGTTCGTCGAGCAGTACCGCGCGGAGCGCGACCTCGAAGCCGAAGACCCCTACGCCTGAGCGTCGGCCTCACCGCGGTGACGACCGCGAGAATCGCTCAGCCCCCAGAACGCGGCCGCTTCGATGCGTGCGTCTGACAGTCGTCCGACTCCTGTCACACTGAACCCTATATGTTCGGAGACCCTACGTAAGACGTATGAGCGCCGGCGAATACGACCGGTACGACCGAATTCGCGGCGTGCTCGCCGAGGCCGACGAGCCGCTGACCGCCCGGGAGATCCTCGCGCTCGTCGAGGAGTGCGACGAGTGCGAGGCGATCGACAGCCCGCACAGGGTCGCCACCGTGTTAGGGCGACGGGCCGAGCGCGGCGAGGTCGAGGTCATCGCGGGCCAACCGTACCGGTACCGGCTGGAGACCTGAGGGGCGGCCGGAGGCCCGGAAGGCAACTGTCTGCGGCCGGGCGTGCGATCGTTCGGCTGAGCCCGCGAGCGTGCTACGGCGTCACGATGAGATCGAACCGATAGACGCCGTCACGGTACTCGACGACGACGTTCCGGAAGTCGACGCGCTCCTCGTAGCTGTCGATCGGTTCGAGGTCCTCGGCGATACCGAGCGCGCCGAGGGCCTCGCTGAGTTCGTCCGAGGGCGGCGCGCCCTCCTCGTAGCGGCGGAGCTCCTCAGCGATCGCATCGTCAAAGACCCCTTGAGCGGCCTGCGAGAGCCCGGCGTCGGTGAGATTGCGCTCGACGATGGCGTCGCGCGCGTACGCGATAAAATCGGCCCGCGAGTCGCTGACCTCGCCGATCGCGTACGTCCGCTCCGGGACTTCGACGGTCCGGCGCTCCGTCACGGCCCGGAAGTACTCGTCCTCGTACTCGACGAACTCGAACGGGGGCGAGGGGATGAGGGCGCTCGCATCGGCGTCGAGCCCGTGATGGAACTCGACGGTCTGTAGCTCGTCGAACTCTGGGTCCCCGAGGAAGCCGTCGTTGCCCGCGTACACGGCGTCGAGCGCCGCGTCGAGCACGCGCTCGTCCTGGTCGGAGAGGTCGAAGGGCGGTTCCGCGACCGCCGCGCCGTCGGGTGGCGTCTCGTCGACCCGGTCGACCGCGAAGTGCCAGCGCTCGCGTTCGAGGACGCGCTCGTCGGTGATCCGGACCTCGTAGAAGGTCTCGTCCCGGCGGAGGAACGTCGGCTGCGGGCGCGTCTCGGTCCCCCACTCGTCTCGACCGACCAGCGGCCACTGTCTAACGGTCACCGTCCCGGTCTCGAACAGCGCGGAGAGGGACGCGGTCTTGGCTTCGGTCGTGAAGTCGACGCGGGTGGTGGCGTCGATGACCGTGGGATCGGGCCACAGGTAGGGGGGTCCGATCGACGAGAGGTCCAGTTCGTCCCCGATGAGGGCGTACGAGTCGAGGCTGCCGGGGCTCAGGCACCCGGCCGTCGCGGCGGTCGCGCCGGCGGTGCCGAGCAGTTGGAGGGCACGGCGGCGGGAACAGGGCATGTCGTCCGGGAGTTCCCGACATCTCGGTAAATTCCTTGCGATGGGCGGCTCAGGCCGTTACGCCGGCGGTGACGCGTCGTACGAGCCGGGCGTCGTGACTCGGTTCCTGACGGCGGTGTCGGCTACCGTGAGATGTCATAACACTCACCGTGATACGGAATAGCTTGCGAAAATCGCAAATTTACTGCGAGATTCGTACTCTACCGCCGGCCTTATTACGATGAGCGTATTCCGTCCGCGTAATGAGCGAAGACCGGACGATTCTCCTTATCGGCAGCGGACCGATCCAGATCGGACAGGCGGCCGAGTTCGACTACTCCGGCGCACAGGCGTGCCGCGCCCTACAGGAGGAGGGCGCCCGCGTCGTCCTAGTGAACTCGAACCCCGCGACGATCATGACCGACCCCGAGACGGCCGACCGGGTGTACATCGAGCCGATCACGCCCGAGGCGATCGCGGAGGTCATCCGGATCGAGGAGCCGGACGGCGTCATCGCCGGGCTCGGCGGGCAGACGGGGCTCAACGTCACCGCCGAGCTCGCCGAGGAGGGCATTCTGGAGGAACACGACGTCGAGGTGATGGGGACGCCGCTCGACACCATCTACGCGACGGAGGACCGCGACCTGTTCCGCCGGCGGATGGAGGACCTCGGCCAGCCGGTCCCCAAGTCGACGACCATCTCCTTAGACGAGGGCGAGTCGGTCACCGACTTCGACGAGGCGGCGTTCCGGGGGCGCGTCCAGGAGGCTGTCGACGCGGTCGGCGGCCTCCCGGTCATCGCCCGGACCACCTACACCCTCGGCGGCTCCGGCTCCGGGGTCGTCGACGAGTTCGAGGAGCTCGTCGAGCGCGTCCGCAAGGGGCTCCGCCTCTCGCGCAACAGCGAGGTCCTCGTCACCGAGTCCATCTCGGGGTGGGTCGAACTGGAGTACGAGGTGATGCGGGACGCCGACGACTCCTGTATCATCATCTGTAACATGGAGAACATCGACCCGATGGGGATCCACACCGGCGAGTCGACGGTGGTCACCCCCTCGCAGGTCATCCCCGACGACGGCCACCAGGAGATGCGCGACGCGGCGCTCGAAGTGATCCGCGACCTCGGCATTCAGGGCGGCTGTAACATCCAGTTCGCGTGGCACGACGACGGCACCCCGGGCGGCGAGTACCGCGTCGTCGAGGTGAACCCGCGCGTCTCGCGGTCCTCCGCGCTCGCGTCGAAGGCGACGGGCTACCCGATCGCCCGCGTCACTGCGAAGGTCGCGCTCGGAAAGCGGCTCCACGAGATCGACAACGAGATCACCGGCGAGACGACCGCCGCCTTCGAGCCCGCCATCGACTACGTGGTGACGAAGGTGCCGCGCTGGCCGATCGACAAGTTCGACGACGTGGACTTCGAGCTCGGCACGGCGATGAAGTCCACCGGCGAGGCGATGTCGATCGGCCGGACGTTCGAGGAGAGCATGGTGAAGGCGCTCCGCTCCTCGGAGTACGACCCCGCCGTCGACTTCGACGAGGTCGACGACGCGGAGCTGGAGTCGGAGTACCTCGAACTTCCGAGCCCGGACCGCCCGTACGCGATGTTCGAGGCGTTCGACCGCGGCTACGACGTCGACGACGTGATCGAGCTCACCGGCATCCACCGCTGGTACGTCGAGCGCTTCGAGAAGATCGCCGACGGCACCGCCGCGGCCGCCGAGGGCGACTTCACCGAGGCCGCGATGGTCGGCCGCACCGACGCCGAGATCGCGGCGACCGCGACGGCCGGCGGCGTCGACGCCGACGTGGGGACGGTCGAGAGCGCGGTCCCCGACCGGACCTACAAGCAGGTCGACACCTGTGCGGGCGAGTTCGAGGCCTCCACGCCGTACTACTACTCCGCGCGGCTGCCGGAGTTCCTCCAGGGGGCCGACACCGCGGGCGCGGCGAACGAGGTCCGCGTCGACCCCGACGTGGAGAGCGTCGTGGTCGTCGGCGGCGGCCCGATCCGCATCGGGCAGGGCGTGGAGTTCGACTACTGCGCGGTCCACGCGGTGCGCGCGCTCCGCGAGCTCGGCATCGACGCGCACGTGATCAACAACAACCCCGAGACGGTGTCGACGGACTACGACACCTCCGACGGGCTGTTCTTCGAGCCCATCTCCGCCGAGGAGGTCGCCGACGTGATCGAGACGACCGGCGCCGACGGCGTGATGGTCCAGTTCGGCGGGCAGACCTCGGTGAACGTGGGCGAACCGCTTCAGGCGGAAATCGAGCGCCGCGGGCTCGACTGCGAGATCTTGGGGACGAGCGTCGAGGCGATGGACTTAGCGGAGGACCGCGACCGGTTCAACGTCCTGATGGACGAACTGGGCGTCGCCCAGCCCGAGGGCGGCACCGCGACGAGCGAGGCGGAGGCGCTCGAACTGGCCCACGGGATCGGCTACCCGGTCCTCGTTCGCCCCTCCTACGTGCTCGGCGGTCGCGCGATGCGGGTCGTCGAGGACGACGCGGAGTTAGAGGAGTACATCGAGGAGGCGGTCCGCGTCTCCCCCGACAAGCCGATCCTCGTCGACCAGTTCCTCGACGACGCGGTCGAACTGGACGTCGACGCGGTCGCGGACGGCGAGGACGTGCTCCTCGGCGGCGTGATGGAACACGTCGAGAGCGCCGGCGTCCACTCGGGCGACTCCGCGTGTATGATCCCGCCGCGCTCGCTCGGCGACGAGACGCTGGGCCGGGTCCGCGAGGTCACCGAGGATATCGCCCGCGCGCTCGACACGGTCGGACTGCTCAACGTCCAACTCGCGGTGACGGGGGTCGACGACCCCGACGCCGAGAGCGAGGTGTACGTGCTGGAGGCGAACCCGCGCTCCTCGCGGACCGTCCCGTTCGTCTCGAAGGCGACGGGCGTCCCCATCGCCAAGCTCGCGGCGAAGGTGATGACCGACGACCTGACGCTCGCCGACCTCGACGCCGCCGAGCAGATCCCCGAACACCGCAGCGTGAAGGAGGTCGTCCTCCCGTTCGACCGGCTGCCGGGGTCGGACCCGCGGCTCGGTCCGGAGATGAAGTCCACCGGTGAAGTGATGGGAACCGCGACCTCCTTCGGCAAGGCGTACGACAAGGCACAGGACTCGACCGGGAAGCCGATCCCCGAGTCCGGCACCGCCGTCGTCGACCTCTCGGCCGAAGAGTTCCCGGATCCCGGCACCGAGGCCGGCGAGGCGCTCGTCGCGGGCTACGCGGACCACTTCGAGCTGAGCGAGGCGACGGACCTGATCGAAGCGGCCAAGCGGGGCGAGCTCGACCTCATCGTCTCGCGCCAGCGCGACCTCCTCGAAGTCGCCGTCGAAGAGGAGATCACCTACTTCTCGACGCAGGCCTCCGCGACGGCCGCGCTGGAGGCGCTCGACCACGCGGGCGACGACCTCGACGTGATGGCCGTCTCCGACCGGCCGAAGCGAGTCGAGCAGTGGGGCGCCGGGGGGTAGCCGACGCGGGACTCGTAGTGCCGTCGACCGCGTCCGCGTTCACCGGGGCGTGGGCTCGCGCGGGTGTCCGGTGAGGACACGCGCTCGTCGGCTGGGACGGCGTCGAGGTCCGTACCGAGCCTCTGGGCGAGTCCGAACTCTCAGGGCGGGTCGTTGGTCGTCAGACTGACACATAGCAGCGTCGATCGTATAAAACGGCGTCGCGCGGAAACGACCCGACGCTTACGACGGGGGTACGCTCAGATCGAGGGACGGGAACCGCCGATAGCCGGTGACACCACCGGCAACCCCCGAGAAGATGAGCGTCACAGCGAGCTGCCCGATATCTGAAACGCCGGCGCCTGATAACAGCCCGGCAACTGCCACCGTGATAACGAAGACACCAACGCCGATAGCTGCTTCACGGAATAAGACAGGTTTTAGCCGCTCACGACGCTGCGAGCGGTCAAATCGGAACACCGGCGACTGGTCTCGTAGCCGGGTCTGGACAAGGTAATTCGTGAACGCTGCGAGTATACCCCCGAACAATGACCACCGGAGCGTGACGGTTCCGAACTGAAGCCCACCAGGCTCAAGCGCCGGGTCAGCGGCATCTCCGCCACCGTCTGACGCCGTTTCGTTGCTACTGGAGTCTTGTGTGTCTGGATCTGTCGAAGAGCCGTTCTCACTGTCACCGCTGCCCCCGGTGTTGTCTCCGGCGCCTGGGTCCGTCTCACCATCATCGGTGTCACCCGACTCAGTCCCAGTGCCTTCCGTGCCGTCCGTATCGCCACCGCCCGAGTCGGTCTCCGGTCCATTACCGTCAGATTCCTCGGTGTTGTCAGACGCGTCGTCCGTCCCGTCACCGGGCGAGCTACCACCGCCTCCGGAGCCGGCCCCGCCACCCGTTCCGCCGCCTCCGTTTCCTTCCGTGGTGTCCTCGTCGGGGATTTTCACCTCAAGATCGACCGTCCCAGTAACACTGGCTTGATCTGTCTCGATGATCACACCGAACGTGACACTCTCACCCGGCTGAAGTGTTATCTCACCGCTGTCAAAGGTCGCTCCCGTGTCCATCCGCTTGAGAGTGATGTGCGCGCTGCTGCTGCTAAGCCCGACTGTTGTGGCATTGTCGCTGTCTTGGTAGCCGTCGAACCCGACGATGAACAGGTCATCGGCACGAGTGCGGCTTCCGGGTGGCACCCCATCGAACTGGAGGCGGACTTCGTCGCTCGCATCGAACTGAACGTACTTGTCCGCGTTCTCACTGTCAGCAGCATCAAGATACACGTTAGATCCGGGTGCGACCTCGTCACCGTCAGTGAACGCCATAACAGGAGCTGCTGTGCCACTGATAAGGAGGAAGAAAGCGAGCACGACGACACTGGGACGATTCATGTTGAGACGGGGAGTTCGGGATGTGTTACTCACACCGCTTCGAGACTGCTCGCGGGGTCGCTACGGGATTGTCACAGTAACGCTATATCCACCACTAGACGCTGTTTGCGACAAACGTGATTTCGGTGACATCACCAAACGTACTTCCATCAACGCTACTGTCCCGGAGATCGATTACGACATCGAGCGACTGTGAACCACCGTCGGTGGAAACCTCAACGGCGTTGGCGCTGCCAACGATTGAGTTGTTATCGGTTGCAGTCTGGAGGTCAAGCACATCACCGCTTTCAGTTCCCACGGGCACTGAGCTTTCGTCTTCGATATGAATTTTAACCGCAGGGTCACCAGTTCCTCCGTTGTTCGTCACGGTGAGCGCGTCTTCGAACACCGTCTTCGCCCGGTCGTTGAGGTCGGATTTGGAAACGGTGATAACCTCCACGCTGCTGGAGTCCGTACTAGTTCCGATAATGCTGCTTGCCCCACTCCCCGGGGAGAACCCGATCCGAGCGGTCTCGTCCTTCTGAACCGAGAGATCGACCGTTCGGTTCGCGCTAACTGTGGTGAACGCGCCAGATCCAAACGCGGCCCCGACGCCGATACTCGACAGGCCGATACCCGCGAGCAGTGCTCGTCTTTGCATTACCGGTTTATATGCGCTAGGGGGGTATAATATTGAGCCGATTTAGCCATCTCGCCGGATCGAGTGGGTGGTTCAGGGTGTGCCTGAAGCGGCTCGCTGTCGCTAAATGTGGCGGTTAGAATCCTAACCCGGCGGTTTACTAAGTAGATGCCCTGCTTACAGAGAGACACATCAATGAAGATGAACAGACGGAGTGTGTTAGGTGCGATCGGGGTTGTGGGCGTTGGAACGGGTGCGGCGTTCGGGTCGGGCGCGTTCAGCTCGACGACGGCACAGCGTGCGGTCGAAGTCAACGTGTTCGGTGCGGGCGTCAGTGATTCAGGAGTTGATGGCCTCGTCTCTGGATTGACTGAGACGGAAGAGAACGATCTCGCGGACGACATCACCGCCAACTTTGTCGATGTCCTCGTCGACGCGTCGTCTGACACCGTCGATATTTATGACGCAGATGGTCAAAACGATGTTTCTACTGATGGCAATAATTTATTCCCTGAAAATCCGGGCTCAACAGAGACGTACTCCGGAATAGGAAGCAACTACGTCAGTCTCGTTGCCAACGACGTGACGATTGTGTTCGGTGACGGCAACGGTCTACCGCCGAACTCTACGGTGAGCTACACGGAGTTGTTCACCTTCGTCGGGAACGATACGACTAGCTACGATGTTACGTTCGGAGATACGAACGGTGGTAGCATTCTTTCTTCCGTCGCCGGATCTGACGTTAGCAGCGGGTCTACGGTTACGGTGTCCTCGGGCTCGTCGCCGTCGAAAAACGCTGAGGTAGAAACCGGAACTAGCAGCAACAGTCGCGAGGACCTGGATATCCGTATTGAAGAGACCCCGTCCCCGTAGCGCGCCGTAGCGGGGGTGTGAATTTCCACGGACTCGTTCGTGGTGCGTCGGCTCATCTAATTTCGTTGTTTGCGGTCGCGGTAGGTGAAGGATAATTCCGCCAGACGGCGTGGCCTGTGACCACGTTTCCGGGATCGGCGGATCGGCGTGGTTGAAACAATTTAAAAACAAAATGTCCGCGGTTCTGCTTGTTTAAGAATACGTTCGACGGAGGTTCTGAGACCGTGTCGTTCGACGCGGTGGTCGTAGTTTCCGCGGCGGGTCCCCGATCAGATCGCCGCCATCGACGAGAACCAGCGCGTCCTCGACATCGCGTTTCTCAGTTAATCCGGTGAGAAACTCTCGTGTGATCGGGATCGGATACGTCGGAAGCGGGCGTGAACGGAAGCCTCTGTTCGTTTCGGGTCGACCGCGGCGTACCGCCGGGACGGCTCACCGTTGATCCGGATCGCTTGCTGATCGACCGCAACGTAGTCCGGGTACTCATCGTCTGCCGGTTATATGCTTGCTCTCCGTACCCGGCCGTGAACCGTAACGCGGCTTCGACTGACGCCTAAATAATCAAGAAGAGTAGCTGTATCGAGAGTGATAATTCTGTGACTTTGTGTCGAACACCCTCGTCAATGATTTTGCGTGGTGTCCGCTCTCATTCCACAGAAGCCAACTCAGTATACCCGGTAAACGCTCTGTATAGAGCGTGTTCCGACACAGTACACTGAGCTCCCGTCCCACTGCTTTCTTCGATTAATACCGCGATGTTCGTTTCACTAAAATATATGAAGTTTTATTGCTATCTGATACATCCTTTAATATATACTTACAGAGAAGACGACGCCGTCGTCTTTTCTCCCGTACCATGAGCGCGTTATCCCAACCCACACAAACTAGTACGCAACTGTCACACACTGATATACACGACCTATTGAGTAACTCGCGACGACGGCATACAATTCACATCCTGAAGCGTGACGACGGCGAAGGCGCTCTATCGAGCATCGCTGAAGAGGTCGCGGCGTGGGAAAACGACAAACCAGTGGCAGACGTCGAATCAGGCGAACGCCATCGGGTGTACACCTCGATTCAACAGAACCACATCCCCCGATTAGAGCGCGCTGGCATCATCACACACGACAGGGGCGATCTCGAGCTGACCAGCGAGGCTGACAGGCTTGACCTCTATATGGACGTTGTTCCCGACGACTCAATCCCGTGGGGCGAGTATTATCTGGGGTTGTCTGCGTTCTCACTCGGACTCGTTGCCGCGGCGTGGGTTGGCGTGTTCCCGGCGTCGATTCCGACCCTGATGTGGGCAGCACTCATCGGGCTGCTCTTTGCTGGGTCATCGGCGTATCACGTGTATGAAAGTAGTCAACAGTTGCTCGGTAATAGCGAGAAGCCACCAGAGTTCAACGCATGACCCGAGACCACAGGTGGACTCGACGAGCCGCACTCGGATTCCTGGGGGCGGGCTTTGGCTTAGCGGCGATCAGTACCGATGCGGCAACACGCGTTCAC
Source organism: Halorubrum sp. SD612 (assembly GCF_002135005.1). NCBI lineage: Archaea > Methanobacteriati > Methanobacteriota > Halobacteria > Halobacteriales > Haloferacaceae > Halorubrum > Halorubrum sp. SD612. Next base: position 17,964 of record NZ_NEWI01000041.1, read on the forward strand.
TCGGATCGGGCCGTCGAACTCACGACAACCACTGATTCGACGGCGTTGTTGCCGCTCGAGGAGGAATCGCCATTCACTCCGATCAGTAGGCAGAATCCGTCGACGGTGATCTATACGATACTGGCCAGTGAAAGTGATACAGAATATACGTTCTCGGAGCTTAGTGTGACGGTTACGAACGTCTCAGACAGCTCAGGCACCTCGATCACTACTGAGGCGGTCGAAGCGTCGCTAGATGAAACCGGAAGTGGAGACTACGCCGTAACGCTGGCGTGTGCTGACTCAGCAGGTGGATTCAGTGGGGAATACTACGTCACGTTAGCACTCGTCGCCGACACTGAATCGTTCTCCGTCGACGCGACGCGAACGACGGGAGAGGCGGTGAGCATCACTTGTCCAATCGATTACGGGAACGTAAACAACTACAGTGACAATGATGCTGGTAAAGCCGACCAGCCCGGCGACCCGGCCACTGGTACGGTTGTGGATTCCCAGAACGTGAACGACGGAGACAGTACGTCGTCTGCGGATCTGAAAGGTAGTGGCGGTGACGGGCTCTACGTCGGATTCAGGCTTCCGTCTGTTCCGTTTGCTACCACGTACGCGCTCCGGATTATGGCATCGAAGACGACTGGAAACCCCATCGCGTATCTTGTGGATGGGAGCGGAGACAGGGTGACCTTCGTGGACGAGAACGGAACTGAACCGAGCTCAGAGTTCGTCCTGAAAAATAAGAATCGCCCGTTCAACTTTACTGTTGAGCCGGAGAATGATATTAGCAACAGCGAGTTGTTTTTGATATTCGACGGGAATACGAGTGGGCAGAACGTCACTAAACTGGAGGGGTTCAGTTTCGAACCGCTGTAGTACTCTCGAAGTAGCCGCACAGCACTTACCTCTTTGTCCGATTGTGGTTCGTACCAACAGAATTATAAATTCACCGCAGTGTAGTTCGGAGCAGTTCACACTCGGCTTCGACGGCGCCGTGTTCGCCGTGGCCCGAGGCCGAAGGCCGCGCCGATGAGTGTCGTGGTCGTCCCGATGATCAGTAGGTTGAACGCGGCGATCGCGACAAGCGGGTGAATTGCGTGAAGCCGTGTAATGACTGTCGCCGGCGCAATGAGGAAATAGCGGTGCTCAGACACTGTTACCACTGCTTGCTCTCCTGCTGGGGGTGCTGTCACGGTCAAGCTCGCGGTTGCTGACTGGCCGCGAGGGACAACTAACTCCTCACGCCCGAGCTCTCCCTCTGGATGTGTCGTCTCAAGCAGTACGAGCATCGTTACAAGCCCACCGTTTTCGGCAGTGAGACTGGTGTCGACGGCTTCTCCTGCCGTTGTGCCGGCTGGCAGGTCATCGCCGTCAACGACGATCTGATGCGTACCCGTCGGTGCGAACATCGCCGCATTTGCTGGAACGAGAATCAAGAACGCGAGGCCGAGTGCCACCCACCGACCGTCGATACCTTGATCGTCAAATCGAGATCGACTGCGGATACGGTCGCGTGTATGTGACGTGCGGAGGTTCTCAGCGAACACGGCCAGCAGCAAGACCAAGCCGACTGCGATAAACAGTCCACTGAGGCCCTCTGAATCAACGGTTGCTTCGATTCCAAGAGCTCCTGCCAGTGTTGTCTGTAGACGCGTTGCGGTCTCTCGTACCGCTTCGATACCAGTACCGAGCCGTGGGATTCGGACGACTTGCCCGTTCACCTGAAGTACGGTTGCGACAATCCGCCCGTCCGTTACGACCGGCTCATCGCCATCTTGGTCCGTGAATGGATTGTTGTCCCCTTGGGTGAGGTAGCCGGTGTCAGTCTCTCCGACTACTCGATGCGTTGTGAGCCCGCCACCCTGTAGCTCAACGGCCTCGAATACGACCACGTCTCCGGTCTCGATATCACCGCCTAGCTCCGCTGGGACCGCGACGAACCCATCACCGGCTTCCAGTGTGGGGGCCATGCTCTCTGAGGTGACGAACCCCAGCAAGACCGGCTGGCCCGTGAGTTGTCCCACAACCAGCGCGACAACTGCGATAACCGCGAGCACGGCAAGGACATCTGTCGCGGTTCGCCGCAGCATACGACGTTTTCGAGTCGTCTGTGTTTTAACGTAGCGCTTCGTTCGACGTGTGTCCCGAGTCAGTCCACGACCGCTGTTGTACCAACGTTACGAGTTCGGATAGTATGTCCTTACAGGGCCGGTCGAACGGCTTCGCGACGTGTTATCGTTTGTTGAGGAGTCGCAGGGCGACTACGAACCCAATTGAGGGAACCTGTGGACGTGAGCCCGTATCGCGATGAATTTCGAACAGCCGAACCCACGGCGACCCGTCGCGTCCGCTCCTCGTATCGCACGTCTCTGAGTTCCGGCGGCTTTCCGTCGGTGCCGAGATTCATCTCGCATTCCGGTAGGCGTGATATGCCGCGGTGCGATGAAGGGCATCGCGATGACCGCCGCCCACGCGAGGCGCAGCACCGACTCCGGGAAGGCACCGGACGAGACGACAGCGACGAGACTGAGCGAAACCGGACCCGATCCGAGAGGACAGCACAGCGCGACTCGTCGCGACGCTGTCCTTCTCGGCCGTCGTCGGCGGCGTGTCCGGCGTCAGAGGGTTCCCGAGAATCTGAGCTCACCCTCCGGATGAACCGGTATCCGACCCTACAGCGCCTCAAGCGTCGCGCGGTCCACCTCGGTGGCGGGCATCGCCTCGCCGCCGTACTCCGCGACGAAGTCCTCCACGTCGTCCTCGTCGGTGAACGGGACCAAGTCCGGCCCCATCGCGCCGATCACCTCGCTGCGCGCGACGACCGTGAGGGTCGTCTCGCGGGCGAACGCCTCGCTTTCGACGTGTGAGGAAAACATCGTGTCGCCGCCCTCCTCGAACACCTCCTGGTCGACCGCCGAGTAGTCGGTGAGGAAGGTCGCGACCGGCGTCCGTCCCGCGTCCGCCGCGTCGAACCGGTAGGTGTACGTACAGGTGCCGCTACAGAACTGCGCCGGGCGCCCGCCCTCCGGCTCGTCGTCCTCGAAGTGGACCTGCCCGACCGTTCCGGGGTGGTCCGCGACGATCATCCCGCACTGGTCGCAGGCCTGGTCGTCGTCGATCGAGACGGGGGACGCGGACTCCGACCCTCCGCCGGCACAGCCGGCGACCGCGGCGGCGCCGCCGGCGGCGAGTCCGGCGAGCAGGCGTCGCCGCGGGATGTTCTCGCGTCGGTCGGGTGCGCTCGTCGGCTGGTTGTCGCTCGTCATAGTTGTATTTGGAATACCGGGCTATTAGCCCCTCTGGACGCGTTCAACGGTTCGTTCGAGGAACGAACCAGACGTTCTAAGTCGCTGCCGATCGAAGCGGACGCGTGGCAGTTTTCGACCCCGCTACCGCCCGGTCGCGTCGCCTCCGGCTCGCGCTCCTCGGGCTCGTCGCGCTCGCCGCGGTCGCGACCGCGGGCGCGTTCGCCGCGGACCCGAGCGAGTCGGTACCCGAGCCGGTGCGGTTCGACGACGCGGTCGAGCTGGGGCTCTCCTCGGAGACGGACGCGCTGATGGCCGGCGATGCGACGCTCCCGCGCGTCCAGGTGTTCTACTCGCAGCTCCAGTACGTCGTCGGGTACAACGGGATCGCCTCGTTCGTCGACTCGCGCCGCGACGGGCGGACGGAGCGCCAGTTCGGCTATCCGCTCGTCGCGTACGTCGAGACGTTCGACCATCGGGACCCGGGCACGACCGAGTCGGGGCTGTTCGCCGCGGGCGGCGCGGGCGGCTGGACGCCCGTCGGAGAAGCGCGGTACGTGGTCGACAGCGACGCGCGGACGCCGGCCGGGCCGGTCGTCGTCCCATTCGCGAGCCGCGACGCCGCGGCGGCGTTCGCCGACGAACACGGCGGCTCCGTCGTCGGCTGGGCGGCGGTCCGAACTCGGTCGTTCGACGTCGACTCCGCGGCGACCGTGCGGTCGCTCGCGCCGGAGCGCTGGCGGGCGGCGAACGAGCGGCTCGCGGCGGCGGAACGGCGCGCGGACCGTCCCGTCTCCGTCGTCGTCGGCGAGGACGCCCCGACCATCGACGCCGCGGTCGCGGCCGCGCCGCCGAACACGACGGTCCGCGTCCCGCCCGGGACCTACGAGGAGACCGTGACGGTGAACCGGTCCGTGACGATCGCCGGCGCGGGCAGCGGCACCGGCCCCGGAGCGACCCGCGTCGTCGGCGACGGGAACGGGTCCGTGATCACCGTTCACGCGCGCGACGTGGCGGTCACGGGGCTGCGGATCGCGGGCACGGGGAACCGCACCCGCGACCCGGAGGCGGCCCGCGCGTCCCGCGAGAGCGAGGGCGGGACGTGGGACACGAACATCCAGCTCGGCTACGGCTACGGCGACGCCGGGATCAAGGCGGTCGGCGCGCCCGGGCTCGTCGTCGACGACGTCGCCGTCGACACGGAGGCGAGCGGGATCCTGTTGCGCGACGGGTCGCACGCGACCGCGAGCGGACTCCTCGTCGAGGGGACCGACGAGTGGCAGGACGGGTTCATGGGCGTCGCCGGGATGAAGTCGCGCGTCACCGTCACCAACAGCCGGTTCGAGGGCGGACGCGACGGGATCTACCTCCACCGCGCCGACGGCTCGATCGTGCGGAACTCGACGTTCGTCGACAACCGGTACGGGACGCACCTCATGTACACCGGCGACGCGCTGGTCGCGGACAACGCCTTCCGGAACGAGCTGTTCGCCGGAGTCACCGTGATGACGCGGCCGGCCGGCAACGCGATCGTCGGCAACGACGTCCGCAACTCCAGCGCGGGGATCCAGGCGTCCGGCACGCGGACGTACGTCGGGTACAACACGCTGGTCGGGAACGAGCTCGGCTTCTCGACGAGCGCCCGGGGGTCGCTGTACGAACACAACGTCGTCGTCGACAACGAGCTCGGCGCGCGAGCGACGACCGTGGTCCCCTCCAGCCGGGTCGTCGCGAACGACTTCGTCGGCAACGGCGACCACGCCACGGCCGGGGCCGGGGCGCTCCGCGTGTGGGCCGACGGCGACCGCGGGAACTACTGGGACGGCGCGAGCGTCGGCCCGCACGCTCCCGGGAGCCGGGCGTATCGTCCGACTTCGCCCGTGGACGCCGCGCTCCACCGCCACGTGAGCGCGGCCGCGGTGCGCGAGTCGCCCGCGGCGCGGCTGCTCGACGCCCTCCGGGGGACCGTCCCCGGCGCCCGCTCGGGGAGCATCATCGACCCCGCGCCGGCGGCCGCGCCGTACCACCCCGAGCGGGTCGACGCGGTCACCGGTGCGGGCGCCGACGCCGACGGACCGGTCCGAGCGGACTGGCGGGCCGCCGGCGAGCCCGCCGGAAACGCCACGGCGACCGCGGAGGGGTCGGCGTGAGCGAGCGCACGCTCGCGTCGGTCGACGGCGTCACGCGCGCCTACGGCGGCGTCCCGGTCCTCGACGAGGTGTCGCTGTCGGTCGGAACGGGCGGCACCGCCGTCGTCGGCCCCAACGGCTCCGGCAAGTCGACGCTCCTCGGCGTCCTCGCGGGCGCGGTCGAGCCCACCGACGGAACCGTCAGTTACCCCGACGGCGCCCCGCGCGAGGGGGCGCCGTCGGGGTAACTG
>NZ_NEWI01000042.1:0-22046 GCF_002135005.1 Halorubrum sp. SD612
GGTACGCGACGTAGTCGGAGAGCAGCTGCCCAGCCTCCAGCGTGCCGCTCCCGACCGAGACCGACCCGATCCCGGCGCCCCACGTCCCGATCCCGACCCCAGCGAGCGCCACGACTGCGACGAACGGGTAGCAGTACCGTCGAAGCTCGGCCGGCTTGCGCCGCGCCAGCGCGAGCAGCACGACGGCGGAGACCGCGTAGATCCCCGCGGAGGCGAGCCGCACCGTCGACGGCTCAATCATCGGCGCTCACCTCCGCGTCGCCGGCGGTCGGGCTCGCGGCCGCCGCCGCGCCCCCGGCGCCGCCTGCGTCGGCCCGCGTCTCGAACTGGGCGAGCCGCTCGGTGAGCGACGCGGTCCGCTCGGAGAGCGCCGTCGCCGTCTCCGCCAGCTCGCCCACCGTCTCGGCCGTCTCGTCGGCGGTTTTCGCCAGCGTCCGCGCGCGGTCCGCGGCGTCGGTGGCGGAGCCGTGGACCGCCTCGACGCGCGCCGCGACCGACTCGATCCCCTCGGCGCCCTCGTCGGTCGCCCGCGCGATGTCGCCCATCGCGACGTCGACGTCCTCGACGGTCCCGGTGAGCTCCTCTATCGCCTCGCCCGCGGCCTCGACCGCCGACGTCGTCTCGTCGAGCTCCGTCATCGTCCGGTCCATCTCGCCGGCGACCGCGGAGACGTCCGCGGTCACCTCGCCGATCGTCGCCTCGATCTCCGTCGTCGACTCGCGGGTCTCCTCGGCGAGCCCCTTCACCTCGTCGGCGACGACCGCGAATCCGTCGCCGTCGCCGCCCGCGCGCGACGCCTCGATCGAGGCGTTCAGGGCGAGGATGTTGGTCTGCTCGGCGATGTCGGCGATCACGTCGGTCGTCTCCGCGACGCCGTCCATCCGGTCGTCGAGCCCCGCCACGAGGTCGTCGAGCTCCGCCAGCAGGTCGCCGATCTCGACGATCGCCTCGACCGCCTCGGTCGCGCGCTGCTCGCCCTCCTCGCCGAGCTCGGCCGCGGCGCTCGCGTCGCCGGCCACCTCGTCGGTGGTGGAGGCGATCTCCTCGACGGTCGCTGAGAAGTCGTCGGTGTCGGCGGCCGTCTCGCGCAGCCGGTCGGTCTGCTCGTCCAACTCGTCGGCGAGCGTTCGCATCTCGTCGGCCACCTCCTCGTTCATCGCGGCCACGTCGTCGGCCTCGGCGGCCATCTCCTCGCTCGTCGCCTCCACGTCGCCCGCGAACGTCTGGATGTCCTCGATCGTCGTCGAGAGCCCGCCGGTCATCTCGTTGTACGCGGCCGTGATGCGCTCGATCGCGTCGACCTCGCTCTCCTCGGAGAGCTGTCGGGAGAGGTCGCCGTCGGCCGCCCGCTCCATCGCGCCGCCGATCTCGTCGGCGCGTTCGAGCAGCGTGTCGGAGAGCTCCTCGGCCTCCTCACGGGCCGTCTCCGCCTCCGACTTCGCGCGCTCGGACTCCGCGACCGCGTCGCGGAGCGACCGCCGCGTCTCGTCGAAGGCGTCGAACAGCCGCCCGATCTCGTCGACGCGGTCGGACGTCGCGCGGGCGTCGAACTCGCCGCGTCCGACCGCCTCCGCCGTCTCCGTCAGCCGCCGCAGCTCGACCGCGACGTTCCCGACCAGCACGATTCCCAGCAAACCGAGGTTCAGGGTGACGACGACGCCGACCGAAGTCAGCGCCGCCGTCGCGGCCGCCGGCGTGCCGACCGTCGCCACGTGCCCCGCGAAGAGGGCGACGAAGCCGAGCGTCACGCCGAGCGTCAGGAGGACGGCCGCTCCGACGCGTCGCCCGTACCGCGCGGTGATCACGTTCAACATACGTTGTTTGAGCGGAGCCAACAGCCCTATTTAGGAGTGAAGGTCAAATTATACGGCTCGATAATTTGACGGGTCTGCGGGGGCCACGAGGCGGGCGAGCCGGACTCCCCGGAGCGGGCGTCGCGAGGCCCGCACGACCGAGGACCGGTGTTTTTCCCGCGGCCGCGCCACGGGCGAGCATGCCCAGCGTCAGCGAGACCTACATCGAGAACCGCCAGCGCGTCCAGCCCACCCACACGAACAACTACGCGTCGGCCCACGGGGGGAACGTCGTCAAGTGGATGGACGAGATCGGCGCGATGTCGGCGATGCGCGCCGCGGGCGAGACCTGCGTCACGGCCAAGATCAACGAGCTCGACTTCAAGCGGCCGGTGCCGCAGGGGGACACCTGCGTCATCGAGTCGTACGTGTACGCGGTCGGGCGGACGAGCCTCCGGACGCGGATCCGCGCGTACCGCGAGTCGCCGCGGACCGGGGAGCGCGAGCTCACCACGGAGTCGTACTTCGTGTTCGTCGCCGTCGACGCCGACGGGGAGCCGACGCCCGTCCCGGACCTGGAGGTCGCGGGCGAGCGCTGCCGCGAACTCCGCGACGAGGCGCTCGCCGCGGAGCCCGACGAGGACCGCTGAGCGGCCGAGACGACCGATCCAGACGAAGACCACCGAACGTGCGGGCCGACCGCCGCGCGCGCGACGCTCGACGCGTCAGCGGCTGATCCGGTCGGCGCCGTCGATGACGGACGCGACCTCCGCGCGGGTCGTGACCGCGAGGTCGCCGTCGGTCGTCCGCTTCACGGCCGCCGTCGCCGACCCCCACTCCAGGGCCGCGGCGACGTCGCCGCCCCGCAGTCGCTCGGCGACGAACCCGGCGACGAACGCGTCGCCGGTGCCGATCGCGTCGAACGTCTCCGCCTCGAACACCGCCTGCTCGTACACGTCGCCACCCGTGAGCGCCGTCGCCCCCTCGTCGCCGCGGGTGACCACCACGGTGTCGAGGGCGTGGTCGGTCGCGAGGCCGTGGGCGACCTCGACGGCGTCGCCGTCGCGGTCCAGCACCGCCCGCGCGTCCCGGTGCGGGACGAACAGGGTGTCGACGTGCTCGAACAGCGTCTCGTACGCGTCGCGCGCCTCGTCGGGCCCCCACAGCTTCGACCGGTAGTTCAGGTCGAACGAGCGGGTGGCGCCCGCCTCGCCCGCGCGGCGCAGGAGCGCGGTCGTCGTCTCCGCGGCGGCCGGCGACAGCGCCGGCGTGATCCCCGTCGTGTGGAACCACTCCGCGCCGTCGAGCGGCGCCGCGGGGAGCTCGTCGGGCTCGACGGTCGTGATCGCGGCGTCGGCGCGGTCGTAGATCACGTTCGTCCCGCGCGGGGCGCCGCCGTGTTCGAGGTAGTACGTCCCGACCCGACTCCCGTCCGGGTCCGCCCACGCGACTTCCGGGCTGACCCCGTGACTTCGGAGCTCGCTCGTCACCCGCCGGCCGAGCGGCGAGTCCGGGAGCTTCGACAGCCACGCGGCGTCGACGCCGAGCCGCGCCGCGCCGACCGCGACGTTGCTCTCCGCGCCGCCGGCCTGGACGGCCAGCTCGCGCGTCGTCTCGAGCCGGTCGCCGCGCGGCGGCGACAGCCGGAGCATCGTCTCGCCGAAGGTCACGAGGTCGGTCATCGGCGCCACCCCACACAGCAGGTCTCGAACGTGTTCATACCCGGTGCTACGCTCGACCAATTATAAGAACGGGTGATCGGCGGCGGTCGTCACTCGCGGTCGAGCGCGAACGTCACGCGCTCCCCGTCGACCGCCGCCGTGAGGGCCCCGTCTCGAACGGTCGCCCCCGACGCGCGGTCCGACCCCCCCGTGAGCGTCGCGGCGTCGCCGAGCAGGTCGCCGTCCTCGGCCGAGACGACGGCGAACACGGCCGCGCCGTGCGGCGGCAGCTCGCGCTCGACGACCGGACCGGCGGCAACCGAGCCGGAGAGCCCGTCCCAGACGACCCGGTCCGATTCTGGTCCCCCCCTCCACCCGTGCTCGCGCGCGTCGAACCTGACGGTCGACGGCTCGTCCGCCCAATTAAACAGGGCGACGGTCGTGGCCCCGTCGCCCGGCCGGTCGCAGACGACTCGCGACGGGAACCGCTCCTCGTCGAGTCGCCCGACCTCGCCGCCGGTCGCGGGCGGGATCGTCCGTTCGAGAAGCCGGCGGCCGGCCGCACCGATCTCCGCGAGCCGGTCAGAGAACACGTTCACGCCGCCGGTCGCGGCGACGAGCGCCGCGAACGACTCACGCTCGGCCGCGGTGAGGTCGCTCGTGTCTCGGACGAGCTGGCAGTCGGGGTCGTTGAGCCACCACCGCCGGTGGAGAAAGTTTCGGGTGAGTGTGTTGCGGACGGCGTTTTTCAGCCCCGGCTGACTCCCCGACTCCCCCGGCGTCTCCCATGTCGGGTCAGTGTCCGGGCCGACCCGCATGGCGTCGAAGAGCCCGACGCTCGGGGCCATCGGCGCGCCGCAGCCGAGGAGGAACGCGTCGTCGCCGGCCGCCTCGGCGATCGCTTCCACGCCCCGCCGATACGCCTCGATCCGGGTGGCCTCGGGGTCGTGCCGCTCGCCGGGGAGTGCCGCCGCGAAGAGGAAGTCGAGCTTCAGGTAGGTGAATCCCCACTCGTCGACAACCGTCGAGACGGTCTCGCGGAGCCAGTCGAGGACCTCTGGGTGCGTCGTGTCGAGCCCGTACAGCTCGGACCCGGCGCGGAAGCCGCCGTCGACCGGCGTTCCCGGACCGTCGCCAGCGCCGTCCGTCGGCTCCGTGACGAACCAGTCCGGGTGGTCGGCATACAGGTCAGCGCCGGCCTCCACGTAGAACGGCGCGAGCCACAATCCCGGGCGGTACCCCGCGGTCGCGATGTCACCCGCAACGGCGCTCATATCCTCGAACCCGTCGGCGATCGACCGCCAGTCACCGAACGCCTCCATGTAGCCGTCGTCGACTTGGACCACGTCGACCGGGATCTCCCACCCTCTGAGTTCCGCGAGGTTCTCCCGCACGTCCGCCTCGGTGACATCGGTGAAGTAGTGGTACCACGAACACCACCCGGTCGGCGCGCGCTCGGGTACGCGGGCGTCCATCCGCTCGCCGACGCGGTCGGCCAGCGCGGCCAGTCCCTCCCGCAGGTCGCGGTCGGCGTCAACCCACAACGGCGGTAGCTCGGTCCGCTCGCCGGGCGCCAAGCGCGTCCCCTCCAGCGGACACACCGCGCGCAGCGTCGCGATCCCGTCGGCGTTGTCGGCCACCTCGAACCGCGTGCAGAACCGGTCGTGTTCGAGGAACCCCGCCGTGACGCCGCGATCCCCCTCGACGAGCCCGGTCAGGTAGCTGCTGACCCGGTCGTCTGTCGACGCCGCGAGGTCGTTCATCATCGGGGCGTTGTCGGGGTCCTCGATCGGGAACCGCTCTCCGACGGAGAGCGTCCCCGTCGGCGTCCACGACTGGTACCCGTGCCGGTACACACGCGCGTCAGCGCCGAACGCGGTGTCGAACGCGCACGTCACGTCGCCGACTCGGACCGGTTCCTCGCCGGCGTTCTCGACGGTCACGGTCGCGGTCACGCCGCCGCCCTCCGTCGACAGCGACACCGCTGCGACCCGCACCCGCCCGTCTTCCCCGTCGGTCGCCGCCGCGTGGAGGCTCCCGACAAGGAGGTCGCCGGCGTCGTCCGCGACCGTGACCTCGCGGTCGGTCGGGTCGTACGTGACTGCGGTGGTGTGCGCCCTGCCCTCGTTCATATCACACCCTCTCCGTGCCCCCACAAATACCCTGCCACGCGAGCGCCCCGTCGGGCGGAGGCCGACCGCCGTCGACTCCGCCTATCCGAACGCTTAGGTGACACGGTCGACACGGTGAGCCATGCGAACCGGAGTCTGTTACTTCCCGGAACACTGGCCGAGCGAAGAGTGGGAACGCGACATCGCCGCGATGGCCGACGCCGGCCTCGAATACGTGCGGATGGCGGAGTTCTCGTGGGGAGTTCTTGAGCCCGAGCGCGGGGAGTTCGACTTCGGGTGGCTCGACGAGGCGATCGAGCTCGTTGGCGACCACGGGATGGAGGCGGTGTTATGTACGCCGACGGCGACGCCGCCGAAGTGGCTAGTCGACGAGCGGCCGTCGATCCGGCAGGAAGAGCCCGACGGCACCGTCCGTCAACACGGCAGCCGCCGCCACTACTGTTTCAACTCCACCGCCTACCGCGAGGAGACGGCACGGATCGTCGAGCGGGTCACCGAACGGTACGCCGACTCGCCGCACGTCGCCGGCTGGCAGACGGACAACGAGTTCGGCTGTCATCGGACCGTCCGCTGTTACTGCGACGACTGCGCCGAGGCGTTCCGGACGTGGCTCGCGGACCGCTACGGCGACATCGACCGGCTCAACGAGGCGTGGGGGAACGCGTTCTGGAGCCAGCAGTACGGCTCGTTCGAGGAGGTCGACCCGCCGGGGCCGACCCCCGCGGAGCACCACCCCTCACGGCTGCTGGCGTACGCGCGCTTCGCCAGCGACTCGGTCGTCGAGTACAACCGCCTCCAGGCCGACCTGATACGCGAGGCCGACCCAAACTGGTTCGTTACTCACAACTTCATGGGACGGTTCCCAACGCTGAACGCCTACGACGTGAGCGCGGACCTCGACCGCGTCGCCTGGGACTCCTACCCGACGGGATTCGTTCAGGACCGCTACGACGGGGAGGCGTCGCCGGACCAGCTGCGGGCCGGCGACCCCGACCAGGTGGGGATGGACCACGACCTCTACCGGAGCGCGCTCGACAGGCCGTTCTGGGTGATGGAACAGCAGCCGGGCGACGTCAACTGGCCGCCGCACTGCCCCCAGCCGGGCGAGGGCGCGATGCGGCTGTGGGCCCACCACGCCGCCGCTCACGGGGCCGACGCGGTGCTCTACTTCAGGTGGCGGCGCTGTCTCGAGGGGCAAGAGCAGTACCACGCCGGCCTCCGGAAGGCGGACGGCTCGCCCGACCGCGGGTACGCTGACGCCGCGCGCGCTAGCGAAGAGTTCGCGGCGCTCGACAGCGCCGACCACGTGGACGCGCCGGTGGCGGTCGTCTTCGACTACGACTCCCTGTGGGCACTCGACGCGCAGCCCCACGCCCCGGAGTTCGACTACTGGGCGCTCCAAGAGGCGTTCTACGGCGCCGTCCGCGGTCGCGGCGTCCAGGTGGACGTGGTCCCGCCGAGCGCCGACCTCTCCGGATACGCCGCCGTCGTCGCGCCCGCGCTCCACCTCGTCACCGAGGACCTCGCCGACCGGCTGACCGACTACGTCGCCGGTGGCGGGGAGGTCCTCTTCGGACCCCGAACCGGCGTGAAGGACGCGGAGAACAAGCTCCGACCGACGTCGCAGCCCGGCCCGCTGACCGACCTCGTCGGCGCGGCCGTCGACCAGCACGAGTCGCTGCCGCGGCGCCTCGAAACGGCGGTCCGGCGGGCGGACGGTCCCACGGACGACGGGAGCGATGCCGACGACGGCGCGGCGCCGTCCGCCTCGTTCCGGACTTGGGCCGAGTGGCTCGACCCGGACGCCGCTGAGGTCCGGTACACGTACGAGGTCGACGGGCCGGCGGACGGTCGACCGGCGGTCGTCGCCAACGCGGTCGGCGACGGACGCGTCACCTACTGCGGGGTCTGGCCCGACCCGGACCTGGCGGACGCGCTCGCGTCGGCCCTGCTCGACCGCGCGGGTATTCGTTACGCCGATCGGCTTCCGGACGGCGTCCGCGTCGGCTACCGCGGCGGCCACACGTGGGTGACCAACTTCACGGGCGACCGGCTCCGACTGCCCGGGATCGACCCCGACTCGCTCGCGGTCGACGACGCCGACCGGGACGCCGTCGACGCGGCGGGTGACGGCGGCGAGGACTCGCGCGCTGACACCGCCGTTGTGGGGTTGTACGGAGTCGTCGTCATCGAGGGCGACCGCGTGGACGGTCTGCGGGTCGCTCAGCCGTAGTCGGACACGTCAGTCGAAACATACGGCTCCGCTGAATCCCATTCTTAAACCTTTTCGCCTGAAACAGCCGGTCGTTGAAGAGTGCTACCTGATCGATAGCGGGAGTGAGTGTTGCAGATCGGTGGTGCGATTGACATCCTCCTCCGCGTAAACGCGGAGGAATCCTGAGCGTTGGAGATTTCAGGTTTACAGTTCCACCGAACTCCGACACGGTGAGAATCCGTGTGGGGTTCACGGACTGCGACGGGTGGGACTGCTGGGAGTGCCAAGCCCCCGGTACTCCTATCCTCTATCGTGTTCGGACTCCCGGAGTTGTTTTTGCCTCGGGGAGTCCGGCAGACTTCGCTGGACTTGGAGTTACTTTCTGTGGTGCGTACAGCAGTCGGGCACTACATCGGTTCATTGTAAGAACCGACCGTTCACCCAACTGGTTCCGATTACTGTCTCATTGCTTGGGGCGGACAGGCCGCCATCGTAGGACTAACGGGGGTCGCTCTGTTCCCAGTCTGGTTCCTACCTATACGTGGGATTGCCTGTCACTTTAAAATGCGGATTGCCAAATCTCAGTGTGGCTATTGTAGCGTAGATTGACTCCGAGTTGTCGGATTCATCCTGCGGCTGAAGCCGCAGGTATTCTCCTTGATCTATATAAGATATTTAAATAGGCGTGCGCCACGGCGTCGATCGTTTATAAATGGACGAAGCGGTCGGCGCGCGCCCGGGAGCGGGCCGGAGGCCCGCGAGCGGCGCCGCGCGAGGGAGTCGGTGGCGGGCGGAGCGAAGCGACGGCCGCCAGCGACGAGGATGGGGAGGTTTGAGGCTGCGGTGCTGTTCCGGGGCGGGAATCGAAGGGGCAGCCGCGAAACCGCCACAGGCGACGCAAGCACCGCAGGGAGGGAGTGGCAACGACCGACTGAGGACCGCAGCGAGCGCATCGAGTCCTCGCGACTGGGGCTTTGGAGGTGTTCACCGCGTCGTCGAGCGCCTATAAACAGCTACCAGCAACACCACTTGATCGCTTATAAACGACCGCACTCGCGACCTGCGATACGCACTCCCGCCCTCACCCGTTGCCGTCCCCGTATTGATTACGGCGATTCACAGTGTGTGATCGTCGGAGCAGTTCAACAGCCACCAATTCGGAATCTTCCTCGACCGGCTACTCCGAGCGCTCTCGCGCCCGGTAGTCCGGGAGGGTGTCGTCCTGCATCACCGCGCTGCGGCCGCCGTCGACGAGGAGGGCGGCGCCCGTGACGAAGGCGGCGTCCTCGCTCGCGAGGAAGGAAACGGCCCCGGCGACGTCGGCCGGCGTGCCGATCCGGCCGGTCGGGTGGATCGACTCGACCTCCTCGAACCGCCCCTCGGGGAGCTCGTCGCGCGTCCGCTCGATCTCGACCCAGCCCGGAACGACCGTGTTCACCCGGACCCGGGGGCCGAAGTCGACGGCGAGCGACCGCGTCATGCCGTTGATCCCCGCCTTCACCGCGTTGTATGGGAAGTGCGCGGGCATCGTCGCGTACGCGTGGTTTGACGAGACGTTCACGATCGCCCCCCGGTCCATGTGGTCGAGCGCCTCCCGCGCCGCGAGCCAGTACGCCCGGAAGTCCGTCTCGACGACGAACGCCCAGTCGTCGAGCGTCGCCTCGTCGGCCGCGGTCTCGGTCTGGACGCCGGCGTTGTTCACGAGCACGTCGAGCGAGCCGTACTCTTGGACGGCCGCCTCGGCGAGCGCCGCCACGTCGTCCGGGTCGCGCATGTCGGCGCGGACGAACGTCACGTCGCCGGCGGACGCGCAGTCGGCCGACTCATCCGGGGACAGGTCCGCGATCCGGTCGACGACGGCCTCACCGGCCTCGACGGTGCGGCCGCTGACGACGACGTTCGCGCCCTCGGCGGCCAGCCGCTCCGCGATTCCGGCACCGATGCCGCGCGTCGACCCCGTGACGATAGCGGTCTTCCCGGCGAAGCGTCGGGGCACCGCGTGGTCGGTCGGTGATTCGTGTCGGCGGGTCATCGCTCTCTCCCGCGTCGCCGCGTTTGTGTCAGCATCCGGATCACCACTCCGCCACGGAGCCGTCGTCGTGCCGCCAGACGGGGTTGTGCCAGTCGACGTTGCCGTGCTGTTCCCGGACGTGCTCCTCGTCGATCTCGATCCCGAGCCCGTCGCCGCCGGGGATGTCGACGAAGCCGTCGCGGTACTCGAACACCGCCGGGTCGGCGAGGTAGTCCAGCACGTCGCTCGTCTCGTTGTAGTGGATGTCGAGCGACTGCTCCTGGATCAGCGCATTCGGCGTGCAGGCGTCGACCTGAATGCAGGACGCGAGCGCGATGGGCCCGAGGGGGCAGTGCGGCGCAATCGACACGTCGTACGCCTCGGCCATGGACGCGATCTTCTTCATCTCGGTGATCCCCCCCGCGTGCGAGACGTCGGGTTGG
This sequence comes from Halorubrum sp. SD612, assembly GCF_002135005.1. Lineage (NCBI taxonomy): Archaea > Methanobacteriati > Methanobacteriota > Halobacteria > Halobacteriales > Haloferacaceae > Halorubrum > Halorubrum sp. SD612. Next base: position 10,256 of record NZ_NEWI01000042.1, read on the forward strand.
ATCAGGTCCACGGCGTCCGCCTCGAGCACCTCCTTGAAGTCCCACCGCGAGTACATCCGCTCGCCGGTCGCGATCGGGATCGTCGTCGACTGCCGGATCCCCGAGAGCGAGTCGTTGTGCTCGGGCAACACCGGCTCCTCGATGAACATCGGGTCGTAGGGCTCCAACGCGGCCGCGAGCCGCCGAACCATCGGCTTCGACACGCGCCCGTGGAAGTCGACCCCAATGTCGACATCGTCGCCGACGGACTCCCGGACGGCCGCGATCCGGTCGACCGCGTCGTTCACGGTGGCCGGGGTGTCGATCGGCCGCAGCTCCGCGGTCGCGTTCATCTTCAGCGCCGAGAACCCCGCGTCGACCTTCTCGCTGGCGGCCTCGCCGACGTCTGCCGGCCGGTCCCCGCCGATCCACTGGTAGACGCGGATACGGTTGCGCGCGCGGCCGCCGAGCAGCTCGTGGACTGGCGCGCCGAACTGCTTCCCCTTGAGGTCCCACAGCGCCTGGTCGACGCCGGCGATGGCGCTCATCAGCACGGGGCCCCCGCGGTAGAACCCCCCGCGATACATCGCCTGCCAGTGGTCCTCGATCCGCGTCGGGTCCTCGCCGAGCAGGTAGTTGTCGAGCAGCTCCTCAACGGCCGCGACGACCGTGTGCGAGCGCCCTTCCACGATCGGCTCCCCCCAGCCGACGGTACCGTCGCTCGTTGTGAGCTTCAAGAATAGCCAGCGAGGCGGTACTTCGAACAGCTCGTAGTCGGTGATGTACATGATCGCTTAGTTCTGTGTCGTTCCGACGACAGCGCTGTCGACGGAGTCCGTTTTGGTTTTCAGCGCGTCGCCGGTCTCGACGTCGAACAGGTACAGCGCCGCCTCGTCGAAGTCGAACGCGACCTGTGACCCCTCCGCCGGCCGGACCGTTGGGCTGACGCGGGCGGTGAGCTCGTGGCCGCCAATCTCCATGTAGAGGAAGTTCTCGTTCCCCATCGGCTCCACGACCGTCACGTCGGCCGCGTTCCGACCCGATTCGACGACCTCGATGTCCTCCGGCCTGACACCGACACTGACCCGTTCGTGTCCGTCGACCGGCTCCGAGTCGTCGAGCTCGTACGCGAACCCCCCGGGACCCGCAAGGGTACCGTCTTCCACGTCGGCCGTAAGGAGGTTGATGCTCGGCGATCCGATGAAGTCGGCGACAAACCGGTTCACAGGCGAGCGGTACACCTCCTCCGGCGACCCGACCTGCTGGAGTACACCGCCGTCCATCACGGCAATCCGATCGCCCATCGCCATCGCCTCCGTCTGGTCGTGGGTGACGTACACCGTCGTCACGTCAAGGTCGGCCTGTAGCTCCTGTAGCTCGGTCCGCATCTCTGAGCGGAGCTTGGCGTCGAGGTTGCTGAGCGGCTCGTCCATCAGGAACACAGACGGCTCTCGAACGATCGCCCGTCCAAGGGCCACGCGCTGCTGTTGCCCCCCGGAGAGTGCCTTCGGTTTCTCGTCGAGCAACTCGCGTATCCCGAGCATTTCGGCGACGTCCTCAACTTTCGCTTCGATCTCGTCGCCGGTCAGCTTCGTCGAGAGCTTCAGCCCGAAGCCGATGTTACCCCGGACGGTCATGTGCGGGTACAGCGCGTAGTTCTGGAACACCATGGCCACGTCCCGTTCGCTGGCCCGGTACTCCGTGACATCCTCGCCGTCGAACCGTATCGTCCCCGCCGTCGCGTCCTCAAGACCGGCGAGACAGCGGAGCGTCGTCGACTTCCCGCAGCCGGACGGCCCGACCAATACGAGGAACTCGCCGTGGTCGATATCGACGGAGAGGCTCTCCACGGCGACCACGTTCTCGGTTCCGGAGTCGTACACCTTGTCTAATTCCGTGATGTTGATTCCTGACATTGGTTACTCTTTGAGCGACCCCGCGAGGATGCCACTGACGAACTGTTTCTGTAGCACTAAGAACAACACGACCATCGGAACGATGGCAAGCGTCGCCGCCACCATGATCTGGTCGTAGTAAATCCGCTGGAACCCGGTCAGCTGCGCCAGTCCGATGGGGATGGTGTACATGTCTGCCGACTCGAGGATCACGAGCGGGTACAAGAACAGGTCCCACTGGAACAGGAACAGGATGATCGCCAGCGCGGCCAGCGACGACCGCATTGTCGGTAAGGCGATCCGATAGAATATCTGGAACTCCGTCGCGCCGTCCATCCGGGCGGATTCGAGCAGCGCGTCCGGGATCGATTTCATGTTCTGCCGCATGAGGAAGATTCCGATGGGGTTGGCCGCCCACGGGAGGATGATCGCCCGGAAGGTGTTTGTCCAGTCCAGCTGTGCCATCAGCAGGAACAGCGGGATGACGAGCAGCTGGATCGGTAACACGAGCGTCGCCAAGATCGTATAGAAGATCGGTTCCTTGTACTTGAACTCGTACTTGGCGAACGCGAAGCCACCCATCGAACACAACACGAGCGAGAGCAGCGTGTAGACGACGGCGATGAAGACGCTGTTCCGGATCGTACGGACGAAGTCGAGCCGCTCCTGTAGTGCCGCGAAGTTGTCGAGGAATGCGGTGCCGGGAATCAACCGCGGCGGGAACTGGAGGAACTGCTCCTGTGGGAGCGTCGCCGCCACCAGCATCCAGTACAGCGGTACCATCATCACCACAACCATCGTGATGACGAAGGCGTAGGTGAGGAACCGCCAGACCGCGTCCTTCCGGCGTTGATCGCGCATCAGTCCTCACCCCCGAGCTTGATCTGGATGATTGAGAAGATGCTAACGACCACCACGAACACGACCGTAAGCGCACTCGCATAGCCGAGGTTGAAGTTGACGAACGCCTGCCGGTAGATGTACTGGACGATCGTGATTGTCGCGTTCGTCGGGCCGCCGCCAGTGATGACGTACGGCTCGGCGAACAGCTTGAACGTCCCAATCGTCGACAACACGACGACGAATAGCAGCACCGGTTTAAGCTGCGGGAGCGTGACGTAGCGGAACTTCTCCCACCGGTTCGCTCCGTCGATCTCAGCCGCCTCGTACAGCTGCTGTGGGATCGTCTGGAGACCAGCGAGGAGGATAATCATATTGTACCCCGTCCACCGCCACGTCACCGCGGCGATGATCGTGTTCCGAGCCCAAAACTCACTGGTCAACCACGGTATCGGACCGAGCCCGACACCGGAGAGGACGTAGTTCAGGAATCCCAGCTGCTCGTTGAAAAGCAGCAGGAACACCGTCGAGTACGCGACGAGGTTCGCCGAGACCGGCAGCGCGATCGCGGTGCGGAACACTCCCTTGAGACGCATGAACGAGGCGTTCAGCGCGAGTGCGAGCGCAAGTGCAAGCCCAATCATAAGCGGGACCTGAACCGCGAGGATGTACGAGGTGTTGAACATCGACTGCCAGAACAGATCGTTGCCGAGCAGGCGGGCGTAGTTCCCGAGCCCGACGAAATTCAGCTGCGCGATCTGCGGAATCTCGACGTACAGCGGGCCGAGGTCGATCCAGAACAGCGATCCTTCGCCGACGCCCTGATACTCGAAGAACGACAGATACAGCGTGTAAAACACCGGGAAGGCGAGAAACAGCCCGAACAGTACGAAGAACGGTGCGATGAACAGGTACGCGACGCGCGGCAGCGCCGGCATCGCCGCCGTCAGATCCTGCCTGGCGAACCGCACTCTGTCCCATCCCGGTCGCGCCGCTCGTCTGAGCCGTCTCCCGACGCTCTGTATCCTCGCCCGGGCGCGTCGGCGGTACGTCTGCTCGACGCGGTCGTTTGTCTCGTCAGAAGTGGCCATTCGATCGGTCCCTCCGAGTTACGCGAGGTCCCGATCGGTGTTCTCGGCGACAGTCTCCGCGGCCGCCTGGACGGCTTCTTCGGGCGACTGCTCGCCGTTGATCATCCGCTGTAACTCGGTCTCGATGGCCTGTGACACCTCTGGCGTGTCCGCGGTAAACCGGTATCCGGGCGCGTCCTGTGCGACCTCAGCGAAGAGCGCTCGTGCGGGCTGACCGTCGTAGAAGTCCAGTTCCTCGTCGAAAACCGGGTCGTCGTAGGTGGTCTCCAGCGCCGGGAAGAGACCGTACTCGTCATACATCGCCAGCTGCATCTCCTTGGTCGCCAGCGAGAACTCCATGTAGTCCCACCCACGCGCATGGGCCTCGTCGGACACCTGGTCGGCGATCATAAGGTTGGAGCCGCCCCAGTTCGACGCGCGCGGCCCGCCCGACTCCAGCGCGGGGATCTTGAATACTCCCCAGTCGCCCGCGGTGTCGGGAAGCTCGGCCCGCAGAGTCCCTTCCATCCACGCCGCCGAGGGGAGCGAGGCGATCGTCGCGTCGCCGTAGGCGCTGAACCAGGCGGACGTCCATCCTTCAATGTTGGCCGCGATATCGGCGTCATAGATCTCCTTTATATTGCGGGCCACACGGAGCGACTTCTCGTTGTGGATGTTCACCTCGCCGCTCTCGAGGAAGGGCTCGCCGGACAGCTGGCGGAACTGATACCGCCAGACGCCGGAGAGGTCCCCCTCAGGGAGGTTGAGCATGTACTGGTCATCTGGGAGCTTCTGGCCCTCCTCGATGAACTCCTCCCACGTCTCGATGCTGTCCGGGTCGATATCGTGTTCGTCGTACACCGACCGGCGGTAATACACCGCCGTGGGACCGGTGTCCCACGGGAGCGCGTAGATGTCGCCGTCAACGGTGAGGGCCTCCCACTTCCCAGAGACGAAGTCGTCCTGAACGCCCGCTTCCTCGATCTCGTCGGTGAGCGGCGCGACGGAGCCCGTGTCGATGAACGACGGGCCGTCGACGGACTCCAACATGGAGACCGCCGGCGCGCCGGAGCCCGAGAGCAGGTTCGTCTGGAGTCGGTCCTTCATCGCGGACCGACCGAACTCCTCGACGGCAACCGTCGCGTCGTTCTCGGACTCGTACTCCTCGGAGGTTATCATCAGCGCTCGCGCGGCAACATCCCACCCCCACACGTTGATCTCCGACGCCATGCCGTTGCCGCCGTCGCTCTCGTCGCTGCCGTCGCTCCCGTCACTGCCGTCGCTCCCGTCGCCGCCGTCTCCCCCACTTCCTGGGTCGCCGGTTCCGATACACCCTGCGAGTCCCGCGAGCCCCGCGAGTCCCGCGCCTTTCATGAGTCTACGTCGCCCGTATTGGGCGTAGTTTGGTTTGTTAGTCATGATCGAACCTGACTATCAGTCTCTTGCGTTACAGCTATATAAAATTACTGGGCATTTGTCCTAAAAACGGCTCAGAACCGCTTCATTTGTGTTTTCACGAGGTGAACAGAGGCGATATATATGTGTTTTTTCGAATTTGTTCCGTCCGAACCCAATAGTGTGAGCATAATGTAATTAATTTATAGACTACAACCATAATATAATACTCTTATCGGTGACTGTGTTCTCCTATACTAAACAAGTGTTATACCGCTGTCTCTCATACCACTCTCAGAAACGATGGGAGATACGGACACCATCACTGTTCAGGCGACGGAGACGTCCATGCAGATCGTCGAGGAACTATACGACCGTGACGGCGCCGGAGTCACCGAGTTAGCCGACGCGATGGACGTCTCGAAAAGCGCGGTTCACAACCACCTCTCGACGCTCCGTACGCTCGGTTACGTGAAGAACACCAACGGGACCTACGAGCTCACCCATCGATTCCTGCGGATCGGGTTCGGGACGAGAGAACGCAATCCCGTCTATCAGGCGGCGCAAAGCGAGATACGAAAACTGGCGCGGAACACAAACGCGGTCGCGAACCTCGTGGTTCCGGAGAACGCGGACGCCGTCTATCTACATCGAATCGGCGCCCGAGACCACCCGATCTCGATCGGTGGGAGCGTCAAGCTCCATGCCGCCGCGGCCGGCAAGGCGATCCTCGCGTTCCGGTCGGCGGACGCGGTCGACGAGTACGTCGGCCGTCACGGCCTCGACCCGAAAACCGACCGGACAGTGACCGACCGGGCGACGCTCCGCTCCGAACTTCGGTCTATCAGGGACCGGAACATCGCGTTCGACCGCGGCGAACTCGACCCGGACTGGCAGTGCGCCGCCTCCCCCGTCGTCGTCGACGGCGACCCTGTGGGCGCGGTCAGCGTCTCTGGCCCGTCAGACGAGATGCAGGGGAAGCGGTTGGAGGAAGACACAGCCGGACTCGTCTCCAGCGCCGCGAAGACTATTGAACTCGAACTGTTGTGACGCGGCGCGACCGCGCTCAACACGGTTTAATTTAATATCCCTCCCCGAAAGATACTCGCCATGCGAACCGACCGACTCGACCGGATCACGGACAGCGGCGTGATCGCCATCCTCCGTGGCGTCGGCGTCGAAGAGGCCCCGGCGGTCGCCGACGCCGTCACCGACGGCGGCGTGACGGCCCTGGAGGTGACGGCGGACACGCCGGACGTGACGGCCGCGATCGAGGCGGTCGCCGAGCGCGTCGACGACGCCGCGGTCGGGGTCGGCACCGTCCTCGACGCGGAGACCGCCCGCGCGGCGCAGCTCGCCGGCGCCGAGTTCGTCGTGACGCCGACGGTGAACCGAGAGGTGATCCGGACCGCGAACCGGTACGGGACGCCGATCGCGGCCGGCGCGTACACGCCGACAGAGGCGATCGAGGCGTTCGAGGCCGGCGCGGACTTCGTGAAGGTGTTCCCGGCGAAGACCGGCGGTCCCGCCCACGTCGCGGCGCTCGGCGGGCCCCTCTCGCAGGTCCCGCTCGTCCCGACCGGCGGCGTAACGGCGGACGACGCCGGCGCGTACGTCGAGGCTGGCGCGGCGGCGGTCGGGGTCGGCGGCGCCATCGTCGATCACGACGCGATCGAGGCGGGGGCGTACGACCGGATCGCCGCGGACGCGCGGGCGGTGGTCGAGGCCGTGTCGGCCGCGCGGGAGTGAACCGGGTGGCTCCGACTCAACGAGGGGGGTCCCGACCCGACACGCACATATGCCGCCGCGAACGTCGTTCGGGTATGCGTAAGTCCGGACGGGTGTTCCTCGCCGGCGTCGCGGCGGCGGGCGTCGCGGTCGAACTGTTGCTGTTGGTCGGGGCGCCGACCTCGCTGGTCCCGACCGGCGCGCTCGGCGCGGCGATCCCCGTGGCGCTGACGTACGCCGTGATGACAGCGGCCGACGACGGCGCTCAGTAGTCGCCGAGCACGCCGAGCCGCCGCGCTCGGCGCGTCGCCAGCTGGAAGACGAGGTATCCTCCGGCGAGGTAGCCCCCGGCGACCGCGACGAGCAGCGCCAGGTCGGCGGGCGGGAACTCCCACAGTCGGGTCCCGTCGACCATCGCGCGCTGGAGCATCGCGCTGCCGTGCGCCAAGGGGAGGACGCGCGTCCACGGGAGATCGAAGACGGGCGCCGAGATCAGCCCGACGAACCCGAACTGGAGGAGGTTGAGCCAGTTGCCGATCCGCTTGTACAGCACCGTCACGCCGCCCGCGGCGAAGCCGAGCCCGAGGACCGAGACGATCGACAGCCCGGCGACGGCGACCACCGTCACCGGCGCGAGGCTGAGCCGCGTCCCGGTCGCGAGGAGCATCACGGCGAGAATCACCGCGCTCGTGAGGAAGGTGCGCACCACCTTCGCGACCCCCTTCAGCAGGGCGACGGGCGCGAAGCCGAACGGCGTGGTGATGTGGCGTTCGAGGGTCCCCCACTGCACTTCGCTGCCGATGTCGTTCGACACCGAGGAGTACGCGCCCACCGACAGCGTCCACAGGAAGTAGCCGACGACGATCCCCTCGATCGAGTCCGCCAGCGCCTGTCCGGCGAGCAGCTGCCCGCCGAGGAACAGCGCGGCGAAGAAGAACAGCGACACCACGATCCCGCCGATCGCGTTGGCCGGGTATCGCACGAAGATCAGGAACTCCCGATAGAGGACCGCCCGCGCCAAGTGGTAGTAGGTGGCCGGCCGGGGCTCGTCGTCCGGCCGCACTCCGTCGCCGGGTTCGGCCGCGGCCGCGCCGCCCGGATCCTCCGGCGGGCTCGTGTCCGCGCTCATCGCCGGTCACCCCCGGACGGGGCACCGAGGTCGCTCCCCGTGCGTTCGAGGAACACCTCTTCGAGGTCGGGCTGGACCGTGCGGATGTCCGAGACGGTGACGCCGGCCGCCCGCAGCGCGTCGGTCAGGTCGTACAGCCGGTCGCCGCCGGCCGCAACCGTCACCGCGGGCGGGCGCGCCTCGCGGTCGACGTCGAGGACCTCGAACGCCTCGCGGAGGCCCGCGACCGCCTCGGCGTCGAGGTCCGGGCTGGCCACGCGCACCGCGTCGCCCGCGGCCGCGCCGAGCAGCGCCTCCACGCTGTCGTCCGCGACGATCCGCCCGTTCGACAGCATGACGACGCGGTCGCACACCGCCTCGATCGTCGTCATGTCGTGGCTGCTGACGACGATGGTGAGCCCCTCCTCGACCGCCAGCCGGCGTAACTCGGCCCGGAGCGTCCGCGCGCTCTCCACGTCGAGCCCGAGCGTCGGCTCGTCGAGGAAGACCAGCTCCGCGCCGCCCGCCAGCACGCTCGCCAGCGACACCTTCTGTTTCATGCCGCGCGAGAGGTCCCGAACGGGCGTGTCCGCCTTGTCGGCCAGGTCGAGCCGGTCGAGCAGGCGGTCGTGACGCGCCGCCACGGAGTCGGGGTCGACTCCGCTGATCGTCGCGAAGTACCGGAGGTTCTCCCGGACCGTGAGCCGCCAGTAGTCGTTGCGCGCGCCCTCCAACATCGCGTCCACGTCGGCGTAGGCCGCGCGGCGGCCGTCGCCCACGTCGTTGCCGAACACCCGGACCGACCCCGCGTCGGGGACGACGATGCCCAGCGCGCACTTGATCAGCGTCGTCTTACCAGCGCCGTTCGGTCCGAGCAGCCCGACGACGGAGCCGCGCTCGACCGCGAGACTCACGTCGTCGACCGCCGTCACCGCGTCGTCGCCGTCGCCGAACCGCTTGGTGAGCCCCTCGACCGCGAGGGCCGGCGGGCCGGCGTCGTCGTCCGGCGACTCCTCGCCGCGTGCCGCGTCCGTCTCGTCGCGCTCGCGGGGACCGCCGCGCGCGCTCGTCGCGCTCCGTGCCATCTATCCCCCAGTACGCGCCGGCGGCGGATATATCCGCGCTCGCCGGTGACCCTGCGTGTGGACCTCGACCGCTTCGCCGCCGACGCCCCCGAGGACGACGCGCCGGGCGACGCCCGCGTCTGCGTCGTCGCGACGCAGCCGGACGCCTTCGAGCGCTGCCGCGCGGGCTTCTACCCCGCGCCCTGCTCGTACGACCGCACCCGCGCCGAGTTCGCGTATCTGGCCTTCTACCGCACCGCGCCGGTGTCGGCGATCACCCATTACGCCCGCGTCGACGCCCGCACCGAGCAGACGCGCGGCGAGCCGGGGCCGATGGACGAGGACGACTGGGCGGCGCTCATCGACCCGTTCTCCGAGGAGCGCGTCGTGGTCGTCTTCGAGCTCGACAAGCTCGTCCCGCTCGATCGGCCCGTCGAGAACGACCTGAACGGCATGCGCGGCGCGTGGTACTGTACCGTCGGCGACCTCCGCGAGGCGGCCACGCTGTCCGCGCTGCGCGAGTCGTCCGAGGCGTAGGCCATATCACCCGCCGTCGGCGCGGACGGACGGCGTCACCGTGGAGTCGACGCGCGCGACGCGGTCGTGGTCGCCCGGGGGCGTCGCGGCGTGCTCGGGGTGGAGACACGCGAACAGCGCTTCTAAGGAATCGACGAGCCGGTGGCTCGGGCGGTTGAACAGCCCGTTGCCGTCGACAGCGTAAGCGCGGTCGCGGCGGACCGCTGCGAGGTCGTCGAAGCCGGGCCGCGCCGCGAGGTCGCCGACCGCGTCGACGGCGCGCTCGCGGTCGAACCCGCAGGGCGCGACGACGAGCGCCTCGGGGTCGGCGTCGGCGACCGCCTCCCACGCCACCGGTTCCGAGGGGCCGTCCGGCTGGAACGCGGGGTCGCCGCCCGCGAGTTCGACCATGTCGCGAACCCAGTGGCCCGCGCGGAGCGGCGGGTCGGTCCAGTCGAGGACGGCGACTCGGGGGCGGCCCTCGTCGGCGACCGCGCGCTCGGCGCGCTCGCGGACCGCGTCGACGCGATCGCGGAGGTCGGCCCGGAGCTCGTTTGCGGCCGTCTCCTCGCCGACCGCCTCGCCGATCCGCACCACGTCGTCGAGGGCGTCCCCAAACGAGTGCGGGTCGCACGCGAGCACGTCGGGCACGGGGTCGAGCCGCTCGGCGGCCGCGCGGACCTCGCTCGCGTCGACCGCGCAGACGTCGCAGGTCGCCTGCGTGACCAGCAGGTCGGGGTCGAGGGCCGCGAGCCGCTCCTCGTCGAGGTCGTAGACCGCGCCGTCGACCGCGCGCATCTGTTCGTCGATGTCGGCGGCCGAGCGGTCCGCGTGGTCGACGACCGTGCTCGTCAGCGTCGGTAACTCGCGGGCGGCGGGCGGGTGGTCGCAGCTGTGAGAGACGCCGACCGGCTCGACGCCGAGCGCGAACAGCGTCTCCGTGGCGGAAGGCAGCAGTGAGGCGACGCGCATGCCCGAAAGAACGCGCTCGACGGGCAAAAGCGAGGGGGCCGGCCCGCGCTACCGAGCGGGGAGCCACGCGAGGAGGGGCCGCGAGACGACGTAGCCGGCGTACAGCAACGTCGCGACCGTCAGGGCGGCTGACGCCGTCTGGAACCACCGCGCCGTCGGGGCGTCGAGCGTGTTTAGCAGCGTGACGGCGAGCAGGGTACTCAGGAGGACGAACCGCGCGTCGCGCCGATCCGTGCCCGGCCGTGGAACGGAGCTGGTGAAAATGGTCGGTGGTTTCGCGGCCGACGCGACGCCTACTCCGTGACGGCCTCAGCGGTCGCCGTCGCGTACGCGGCCGCGAGGTCGCCGTTCGGCAGGGCGTCGAGCGCGGCCCCGCAGCCCCACCGGACGCGGTCGCGGCGCTCGCCGGCCGGGAGCTTGTTCGTCGCCACTGTCTCGGCCGTGTCGAGGGCGGCCCGCGCGGTCGGCTCGTCGCCCTCGGTCGCCGCGGTCGACGCCGCGACGAGCAGCTGTTCGAGGCTCGCTCGCACGTCGTGAGGGACCTCGTCGGCGTCGGTCACGAGTTTGCTTCCCTGTCGGGCGTCTCGCCGAGCGTCGCGAGCGCGAACTCGGTGCTGCTGCCGAGCGGGTCGGTCGCAGTCGGCGTCTCGACCTCGGTGAACCCCGCGGCGCGGAGCTGGTCGAGCGTGCGCTCGCGGCCAGGTGCGGAGAAGAACATCTCGCCGCCCATCCAGCCGCGCCGGACCGTCTCGAAGCGGCCGCCCGGCAGCGTCGTGAGGAGTCGCCCGCCGGGACGGAGGACGCGGGCGAACTCCGCGTACACCTCGGGGTGGCGCTCCCGCTCGACGTGAAACACCGCGTGGTACGCCGTGACCGCGTCGAAGCGGTCGGCCGCGAACGGGAGCGCCGACATCTCGCCGTGGACGAGCCGGGCCTCGGGGACGGTCTCTCGGGCGAGGTCGAGCCCCCGGCGAGAGATGTCGATCCCAATGCTGCCCGGCGGGAGGTTCGCGAGCGTGCGCGCGCCGTCGCCGCAGCCGACGTCGAGGACGAGCGGGTCGCCGTCGCCGACCGCGGGGTCACTTGCCAGCGCGTCGAGCAGGTCGTCGATCAGCGCCGCGTCCGAACCGTCGGGGTCGCGGCGGGCGGCGTACGTCTCGGCGACCTCGTCCCACGCGCGGCGCACCGCGTTGCGGTCCATACCGACGTGACGGGCGCGAGCGG
>NZ_NEWI01000043.1:0-21994 GCF_002135005.1 Halorubrum sp. SD612
ATACCGTAGTCGAAGCCGTCGCCGTCGAAGGAGGTCGCCAGCCACCGGCTCACCGCTTGGCGGTCGGGAGTCCCCGTCCGGCGCGGACGCGGTCGACCGCCAAGCGGTGAGCCGGTGGCTGGCGACCTCCTTCGACGGCGACGGCTTCGACTACGGTATCGACGCGACCCTCCACGCGGAGGGCGACACCACCCGCCAGCGGACCGTGTCGAACGACGTGACGGCGACGTTCGACACGCTGATCTCGTGGTTCGCGTCGAACGCCGGCCCGAGTTCGCCGACGCCGGAGGCGATCGGGCTGCTGCTCGCCGCCTCCGAGACGACCGTCGACCTCCCGCCGGTGATGATCAAGCGGTTCGCGGCGAGTCAGGGGCTCTCCGCGAGCGACAGCATCGGCGATCTGGTGCGCGCCGCCGAGAAAGAGGGCGGGTTCCGGGTCGAGTGAGTCGGGAAGGAGAACGGGAAGCTACAGGAGGAACAGCAGCGCGGCGCCGACCACCGCGAATATCGCGTACAGTCCCGCCATCACTTCGCGTTTCAGCGGGCTGCCGAGCGGCTCGGCGGTGAGCCGGCGGATCGGCGGGAGGATCGCGATCCCGGCGAGGATCAGGGGGAAAGACCCGATCGCAGGGACGAGGGTGAGCGCGACGACGACGGTGCCGTAGCCGACGACGTAACAGCCGCGCCGCCAGAGCTGCTCGCGGTCGCTGAGGTCGGCCATGTCGGCGAATCCGCTGGACCCGCTCGCGTCGCCTCCGCCGCCCCCCCCGACCTGCTCCGCCTGTCGCTGGACGTACTCGTCTAACTCCTCGGCCGCGTCCTCCGTCTGCGGGGCACCGCACTGCGCGCAGTACCGGGCTTCCTCGTCGATCGACGCCTCACAGCGGGGACACGATGCCATCGTGGTGGAAAGCGGACGCCCGTTCGGCTTAATTCTTCGGGGAACGGCCGAGCGGTCGACACCCTCGCAGTCGGTCGATCTGGCGCTCGTTCGACGCTGTCTCCCCGGCTCCGTTCACAGGAGTGATAATCGGGAGGGTACGTTTTAGCTGAATGTAGGCGCTAAGCCCCCGTCCTCAAGGAGCGAGCAACGCGAGCGAGTAGGGCGGGGATACAGCGCCGTCATCAGTTATCTTACACTGACTGTTACAGGCCCACAGGCCCACGGAATCAACAACTTAATGTAAGTACAATGTATACACTCTGATGATGGATAGACACGAAATCGAAGGCCACGAAGTCATCGAAGGTGAGGTGAAAGCCACTGGTAATGGCGCTCACGTTTTCGTTCCCAAAGACTGGCGTGGCGCAGACGTGAAGATCGTCCGAATATCTGATCCAGACGAGTAACCCATGCACTACGCCTACAGGTATCGACTCCACCCAACAGAAGACCAGCGTGAGACGCTGGACTATCACCGCGATACCTGCCGGCAACTGTACAACCACGCACTCAACGAGTTCGAGCAAATTCCTGACTCAGCAGGAACACTCAACCAGCGAGTGCGTCAAGTCCGTGACCAACTGCCCGCTCTCAAAGACTGGTGGGCTGAGCTCACCGACCTGTACTCGACAGTGACACAAGCCGCTGTCATGCGAATCGAAGACAGTATTAAAACTCTCTCACAGCTCAAAGAGAACGGGTACAACGTCGGGAGTCTCAATTGGAAGGCTCCGAGCGAGTTTCGGAGTTTTAAATATGTGCAGTCTGGCTTCGAGTTCGACAAAAAGAACGGCCAGACTGTCCTCTCGCTCTCGAAACTTGCTGACATTCCAATCAGTTACCACCGCGAAATTCCCGAGGATGTTACTGTCAAAGAGGTCTGTGTCAAGAAAGAACGAACTGGCGAGTGGTACGCTTCATTCGCCGTCGAAGGCAAACAAGAACCAGTGAAACCAGATAATCCCGACCGCTGTGTCGGGATCGACGTGGGTATCCTCAAATACGCTCACGACACGGACGGGCGTGCTGTTGGCTCACTTGACCTACAAGACGAACGAGAACGCCTCATACGCGAACAACGGTCGCTCTCCCGGAAACAGCACGGCTCGAACAATTGGGAGAAACAACGGCTGAGAGTAGCTGAGTGTCACCAGCGAGTCAGACGGAAACGCCACGACTTCCTACACAAACTCTCGAATTACTACGCCACCGAGTACGACTTGGTGGCCGTTGAGGATTTGAACGTGAAGTCGATGCTGGAGTCGCCTGGAAACAGTCAGAACACGGCTTCGGCAGCGTGGGATGCGTTCACCACGATGCTCAAATACAAGTGCAAGCGAGAAGGCACACACTTTGTCGAAGTAGAGCCAGCGGGCACAACCAAAGAGTGCGCGTCGTGCGGCGTTGAATCAGATAAACCGCTGTGGGTGCGTGAACACTCGTGTCCTGCCTGTGGGTTCAAGATGGATAGAGACGCAAATGCCGCACTCAACGTTTTGTCTCGTGGTTTCGAGAAGCTAGGACTGGGACAGTCCGAAGACACAACGCCTGTGGAGACTGCGCTCCCTATGTTCATACCGTCGGATGCTTCCGATGTTGTGGATGTAAAGCGCGTCGTAGAAACAGGAAGCCCCACCCTCAAGGAAGCCGCGTCAGCGGCTGAGTAGGGTGGGGTAGTTCACTCGGAGAACGGCGGAGCGTCGAACGACTGACACGCCCCCGTGACCCTCGCGGGGTCGACGATCCGTCCGACTCACAATGACAGACACGCCCGACGACAACCGAGACTCGCCCCCGCGGCCGAGATCCGCCCGACTCGGTGGTCCCGACGCTCCCGGAGGCACCGACGAAGCGCTCGCGTCTCGGCTCCGCCGGCGCTCGACGCTCCGACGAGGCATGGCGGTGTTCGTCGCCCTCGTCGCCGTGTTCTCCGTCGTGGCTACCGGTCCCGTCGCCGCCGGCCTCTCGGCGGCCGACCACGTGCCCTCGGGCGACTCCCTCGAAACCAACGCCGTCTCTACCGACTCGACGGAACCCGGCCCGACGGCCCGACCCGAACTCAGCGGTTCGTTCTCCCGCCCGACCTACACCGGAATCGCGGGCGACCCTGTCAATATCAGGTACACCGCCAGCAACAGCAACGGAAGCGCGTACCTCCTGATCGGCGGGAATCGCCTCACCGACTCCGGAAAGTTGGTCGGGTTCACCGACGTCGTGAAGCTAGACGATTTCGACGGTACGGTCAACACCCGCCTTCTCGGAACGGCCGAGGGAACCGCCAGTAGCTGTGCCCGAGAGAACACGTCCTGTGACTTGGAGTTCCGCGATCAGGACGGCGACACGCTCGACAAGGACCTCTCCGACCTCAGCGGTGCCACCGGTGCCGGCGGACTCGCCCGTCCGCTCGTTCCGCAGCGGTACCGGCTGGCGATCACCAACGGCACGTTCATGATCGAGGACTCCGGCGCGGTGACTCCCGTTGAGTCGGCCGCCTCGTCGGACCTCGTGTTGACGAAGCCGACGTTCCACGACGAGATCGAGGTGTTCACCACCGCAGATCCGGAGAACGTCGAAGGCGGTGGCGGCGACGAGTCGCTCAGCGCACTCGAACAGAACGGGCTTGAGCGAACCGCGGTGACGAAGGGCGACCGCGTTGTCCTCGGCTTCGAAGCGACCGGCATCTGGGGAGCGCTGTCGCACTTCGCCGAGAAAGAGGGTGAAGACTCGCTTCAGGCCGGCCAAGCGATCAACCACACCGTTCTGAGAGATTTCCTCAGGGCCGAAGAGGGCGTCACCCTCAGCGTTCGACAGACGAACCCGAGCATGAACGAGCCCCGCTCGAAGCTCGACCTCGCGGACGCCGACCCCGAGGACGTCTCGCTTCTCCTTGCCGACGCTAAGGAGCTAGAGACTGGTGACTCGACCCCGGGCCGGTTCTACCTCGTTCTGGACACGAGCGACGGGGGGCCCCTCGGGAACCCCGAACCGGGAGACGAGTTCGCCGTCGAGTTCGCTCTGGAGGGCACCGAGGGGCAGCGGTACGCGTTCGCTGAAACTGACTCGGAGCCGCCGGACCCGTTCAGACATAAATCGAACACCCCGGACCAGTTCCCGTACTGGGAGACCGACGACGGGACCGTGAGCGCGGAGGCGTCGTTCTCGATCCAGGAGCGGTACTTCGAATACGACCACGTCACCGACGACGGCGAACTCCTCGTCGAGGCCTCGGGCGGGGCGGTGACGGGGACGACAACGATCCTCCCACCGATCGAGATGTCCGCCACCTTCGTCGACGACAAGCGCGACGAGCCCTTCCGGTCGGAGTCCGAAGTATCGCTCTCCGACGACGGGAACTTCACCATCGGCGCCGACCTCGGCAACGCCGACCCCGGAACGCGGCTGAACTACGCGCTGTACGAGGGGACGACGCTCCGCGACAGCCGCACGGTGGTCGTCGTCGACGACACCGACGACCCGGACCGGCTCGCGATCGACAGCGTCCCCGAGAACGTCACCGTCGCGACGGGCGGGAACCTCTCCGCGCTCGGAATCGGCGTTCGAAACGCCGGCGGGCTGGAGGGAGCGGGAACGCTCGCGCTCGATGTCGACGACGGGAACATAACGACCGCTCGCGACCTGACGCTGTCGTCGAACGAGTCGCGCACCGTCGGCTTCCCGTCCGAGACCGTCCGCCTCGACCCCGGGGAGTACCCGTTCTCCGTCACTCTCGACGGCGACCAGCGGAACGGAACGGTGACCGTCGCGGAGAACCCGGCGCGGACGACGATCGACGACGGCGAGGCCGACGGAAGCGACACCGACGACGCCGAGAACGCTTCGAACGTCAGTGAGGGTGACGAGAACGCTACGAACACCGACGGGAACTCGACGGACGCCGGTGGAAACTCCACTGCGAACGACTCCGCGGGCGCCGCGGACCCCGACGGGAACTCCTCCAATCCCGGCGGCAACTCTACGAACCCCGACGGCAACTCGTCGGACCCGACCGGCGATTCCGGCGGGGGTGACGGCGATGACGAGCCGGCGACCTTCCTCCCCTTCGGCATCGGCACCCGCGAGACGCTCCTCGGCACGGTCGTCGTCGGTGCGATCCACATCCTCGGCCACTGGGTGTGACTCACCCGGCGGCGACCGGCCGCGTCCCGCTCCGTTCTCAGCGCTGAGAACCGCGGGGGAGCGGTTAAGTGATCGCTGTGCCCGGATTCAGACAACAATGGCTACGCGGGTACTCATCGCCGACGACTCGGAGTTCATGCGGAACCTCCTCCGAGAGATCCTCGAAGGCGAGTTCGAGATCGTCGGGGAGGCGGAGAACGGCGTGGAGGCGGTCAACATGTACGAAGAGCACGGTCCGGACCTCGTGATGATGGACATCGTGATGCCGATCCGCGACGGGATCGAGGCGACGACGGAGATCTTAGAGGAGAATCCCGACGCGACGGTGATCATGTGTACCAGCGTCGGGCAGGAGGAGAAGATGAAGGCGGCCATCAAGGCGGGCGCTGAGGGGTACATCACGAAGCCGTTCCAGAAGCCGAACGTGCTCGACGCCATCGGCTCGGCGGTATAATGCGCGTCGACGTCCGCGCGCTCGGGGCCTGTAATCGCCTCGCGGAGCGGGGGGCCAAACAGGCCGCCGGCGCGCTCTCGGACCTGACCGGGACCGACCTCGCGGTGGAGGTGACGGGCGCGAGCGTCGCCAGCGGCGAGGACCTCGCGGAGTCGTTCGCGGGCCGGGAGTCGATCGGCGTGAGCGTCGGGCTCCGCGGCGGGTTAGACGGCGAGGCGGTCCTCGCGTTCGACGCGGTCAACGCCGACGCCCTCCTCTCGCTTTTACCCGGCGGGCAGTCGATGGAGCGCAGCGCGGTGACGGAGGTCGGCAACATCGCGCTCGGCGGCTTCCTCGACGGCTGGGCGAACTACCTCGGGAAGGCGATAGACATGTCGCCCCCGCGGTACTTCGAGGCGGACGGCGCCGCGGTGCTGCCCGACGGCGCGCTCGCGGGCGACGGCGTGTTCCTCTTCGAGAGTCGGCTGGACGCCACGACGACCGACCTCGACTTCTCCATCTACATGCTTCCCGACTCGGGGCCCTTCCGCGACCTCATCGTCGGGAAGACGGCCCCCGCGGCGACGGTCGGCGGCGAGGCGAACGGCGGGACGGAGAGCACGGCGGTGCCGTACGAGTCGCTGTCGACGTTCTCCTCGCTGGCGAAGCGGGGGTCGGCGAACGCCGCCGACAACATCTCGATGATGACCGGGTTAGAGACGAGCGTCGACGTGAGCCGGCTCCGGTTCGTCCCGCTCGCTGACGTGCCCGCGGAAGTGGGGACCGAGCCGCATGCCGGCACGGTGTTCGAGCTCCAGGGAGAGCCGAGCGGCTACCTCGCGATCCTCTTCGAGGAGTCCTCGGCGGCGGCGGTCGCCGACGCGATGCTCCCGATGGAGCCGGACGAACCCTTGGGCGACATGGCCGAGAACGCGCTCTGCGAGCTCGGCAACGTGATGACGAGCGGGTTCATCGACGGCTGGGCGAACGTGCTCGGCACGTCGATCACCCACTCGCCGCCGGAGTTCGTCCACGACATCGGGGCCTCGACGATCAGCCCGCTCGTCGCGAAGCTGAGCGAGCGACAGGACTACGGGTTCGTGATCGACACCGCCATCGAGACCGAGGGGATCCAGGCGCGCTGTGACGTGTACGCGCTCCCCGACGAGCGCGAACTGGCTCGGGCGCTCGACCGACTCTCCGACTCGTGACCCGCTCGCTCTCCGACGACCCACCGGACGACCCGGCGGAGCGGACGGAGAGCGACGCGGTCGCCGACCCGGCCGCCGTCACCGGCGGTGCCGCGGCCGACGACCCCGGCCGAATCAAAGTGGGCGTCGGCGAACTCGCGGTGACGACCGACGACGCCGTCCTGACCACCAGCGGGCTCGGCTCCTGCGTCGCGGTCGCGCTCGTCGACGAGCGGGCCGGCGCTCGCGGCCTCCTCCACGCCATGCTGCCCGCGGGCGAGGGGCGGACGACCGCGACCTCGCGACCCGCGAAGTACGTCGACACCGGGGTCGACTCGCTGATCGCGTCCCTCGACGACGCCGGCGCCGACCCCCGGCGGTTGAAGGCGCGGGTCGCCGGCGGCGCCGAGATGCTCGACCTCACCGACGCGGTCGGTCCGCGGAACGTCGAGCGGGTCGGCGAGGTGCTCGACGCCGCCGGCGTCCCGATCGTCGCCAGCGACGTCGGCGACGCGGTCGGCCGCACGGTCCGGTTCCGCTCGGACGGTCGGCTCGTCGTCCGCGCCGCCGACGGCTTCGAGCGGGCGATCTAAGCGCCGATCGGCGGCGGTTCGGTCCCCTTCCCGTCTCAGTTCTCCGCATTTAGTCCTGTAACGTCCGATATTCGACCGACGGCATGCTTTCTCACGGTTGATATTTTGAGGGGTGAATTGAAGTGTGTTCTGCGGGTCGTACACGGTAATGGGCCTCGAACTACCGGTGTGGGGAGCTCCAACCGCCGCCTGGGCAGTCGCCACGCTGGGGCTCGTCGGTGCGAGCGTGCTCGACAGGTTCCTCGACGACGACGGATCCGACAACGACGGTTCCGGGGGTATGGACGGTGACGACGATCCCTTCGGCGGCGACGGTTTCGACGACTTCGACGGGATGGACGAGTGGGACGACGAGTTCGACGACGGCGGCGGTGGCGGTGGCGGCGGCGCGGCCACCGACGAGCTCGAAAACCGGCTCGACGAGCTCGAAAACGAGGTCGCGTCGCTCTCCTCGACCGTCTCGACGGTCCGCTCGGAGAACGAGGAGATCTCGAACGCCGTCGACGACATCGAGGAGGACGTCCGCAACCTGCTCGACATCTACGAGATGGTCACCCGCGGCATCAACCCCTTCGTCGACGACTCCGGCGGCTTCGACAGCGTCGCCGGCGGCGGCGAGGGGTCGTTCGGCATCTTCGACGACGAGGACGGCGGCGAGGAGGAGGACCTCGACGAGGACGTCGCGAACGCGGACGCGGACGGGTTCTTCGACGACGACCTCCTCGACGAGGAGGCGGAAGACGACGGGTTCGACGACGAACTCGACGACGCCGACGCCGGTGACGGCGAGGAGTTCGACGACCTCGACGGCGACTTCGACGACCTCGACGACGACCTCGACGGCGACTTCGACGAACTGGACGACGACAGCACGGACGACGCCGCGTCCGAGACCGAAACGGCGGACGACGGAGACGACATGAACGACGATGGAAAGAGTTTCAGCGAACTGAAAGAGGAGTACGACTCCGGGGAGGCCGACTGGGCCGAAGAGGGCGACGACGCCGCGGACGAGGACCCGTTCGACGACGGGGACGACTCGTTCGACGACCCCGGCGACGAAACGGACTCGTTCGACGACGGGGCCGCGGACGACGGGTTCGGTGACGACCTCGGCGGAGACGACCTCGGGGCCGAGACCGGTGGCGACGACTTCGGCGAACCGGCGGACCCCGAACCGGCGCGAGGCGCCGAACCGGATCCCGCCCCCGACCGCCGACCCGGCGGCGACCCCGCTGAGGCGTCCGGCGGCTTCGAGTACGTCGGTGAGGACGACCTCTCGGGGAGCGGCGGCCGCGGCAAGCCGTACCTCACCGAACTCCCGGGCGACTACGTCGGGGACCTCCTCGTGATGGAGTGGCTGGAGTTCCTCGTCTCCGAGAGCGACGTCACCGACGCGGTGCGCGCCATCAACTACTACGAGCGGATCGAGTGGATCGGTCCCGACGCCGCGGCGCGGCTCCGGGACTTCCTCTCCGGGTTCGGCACGATCGACCGCAACCTCGTCGACCGTCCGGGCACCGACCGGCTCGTCCGAGAACACCACACCCGCAGTCTCCGGTACGTGACCCAGCTCAACGGCACCAGCAGCCACACGGTCCTCCTCGACCGCTGGGACGACCTCGCCGGCGGCTCGATCGTCGGCGGCGGGCCGGTCAGAGGCCGCCGCGGCGGTCGCGCCGACCCGGCCCGCGGCGACCGCCGCGACCGCTCGGCCCCGAAGCGGAACGGGCACGAGCCGTCCGGTCGCCGAGAGACCCCGGACGAGCGCGAGCGACGCACGAACGGCGCGGATCACGGCACGAACGGCGCGGGCCACGGTACGAACGGCGCGGACCGCGACGGCGGGGCGAACCGCGGCGACGCTCCCCGCGACGACCGGCGCGAGCGGAACGGTTCCACGCGACCGATGAACGACCCGAATCCCCGTTCCGACCGCGCCGATCCGGCCGACGGAGGGTGGGGAGATGGGCGTTAGCGTCTCCGCGTCTACGGCCATCATCGTCGCGGGGCTGTTCTTCGCGTTCACGACGTTCTACCCCGTGGCGTCCAACGGGATCGAGCGAGTCTCCGACGCGCAACACGGCGTCAACGAGCGCGCGCTCGAACGGCAGAACACCGACTTCTCCGTGACGAGCGCGACGTTCAACGCGACGACCGGCGAGCTCACTGTCAACGCCACCAACGAGGGCTCGATCGGACTCGTCGCCGACGACGCGACGCTCCTAGTCGGCAACGAGTACGTCGACGTCGGGGGTTCGAACGCTGCCACGACCGTCGACGGCGACGCCGACACCGCGCTCTGGCTGGGCGACGAGACGCTGTCGGTGACGGTCGGCGACACCGTGGAGACCGACATCGTCGGCGGGGAGACCCGCGTGGTCCTCGTCGTCGAGTCCGGTGTCCGCGACGCCGCGACCGTGACGGAGGTGAGCGCGTAGATGGCCAGCGTCCCGGTCTCGCACCTCATCCTGTTCATCGCCAGCCTGGTGATCGCCGCCGGCGTCGTCGGGACGATCACGACGGGCGTCGACCGCGTGAGCGCCGCCGTCGACGACGCGGGGCTCGACGCGACCGAGCAGCTCCGGACCGACGTGACGTTCATCTCCGACCCGAGCGCGGGGGTGTACAACGCGACCGAGGGCAACGTGACGCTCCTGATAAAGAACACCGGCACCTACCGCCTCGCGCCCGACGGCTCCGACCTCGACGTCGTCTTCGACGGCGGGTACGTGCGGCCAAGCAAGCTCTCCGGAGAGCTGGTCTCCGTCGACGGCGCGAACGCATGGAGCCGCGGCGACGTGCTCCGCCTCACGATCGAGGTCAGCGAGATCGACGGCGTGAACGGCGGGCTCGCCGACGGCGACCACCGGGTGTACCTCTCGGTGAACGGCGACGAGGAGCTGTTCCAGTTCCGCGTGGGGGGTAACTGAGATGCCCCACGACAACCTCCTCTCGCTCGGCCTTGGCGAGCGCGACCGACTCAACAAGGAGCTCGGCGGTGGCATCCCCCGCGGGAGCATCGTCCTCATGGAGGGCGACTACGGGGCCGGGAAAAGCGCCATCTCTCAGCGGTTCGCCTACGGGCTCGTCGAGGAGGGCGCTTCGGTGACGATGATGTCGACTGAGCTCACCGTCCGCGGGTTCATCGACCAGATGCACTCGCTGGAGTACGACATGGTGAAGCCGCTCCTCCAAGAGGAGCTGCTCTTCCTCCACGCCGACTTCGACTCCGGCGGCGCGTTCTCCGACGGCGACGGCGAGCGCAAGGAGCTGCTCAAGCGGCTGATGGAAGCGGAGGCGATGTGGAACTCCGACGTCGTCTTCCTCGACACGTTCGACGCCATCTTCCGCAATGACCCAACGTTCGAGGCGCTCGTTCGGAAGAACGAGGAGCGGCAGGCCGCCCTCGAGATCATCTCCTTCTTCCGTGAGATCATCTCGCAGGGGAAGGTGGTGGTTCTCACCGTCGACCCCTCGGCGGTCGACGACGAGGCGATCGGCCCGTTCCGCTCCATCGCCGACGTGTTCCTCGAACTGGAGATGATCGAGGTCGGCAACGACATCCGCCGGCAGATCAACGTGAAGCGGTTCGCGGGCATGGGCGAACAGGTCGGCGACACGATCGGGTTCTCGGTGCGTTCCGGAACCGGAATCGTCATTGAGAGCCGCAGCGTCGCCTAACACATGGCCCGCAGACGCACAGCCGGTCCGCGCGCGCGGACTGCGACCACCGCGACGACCGAGCGTGGGACATGACCGAACACGGCACCGCCAAACCGTCCGACGAACTCCGGAAGGCCGCGATGCGGCGGCCGCACCTCCGGGAGCACCTCCGGGAGTTCAAACAGATCACCGGGGAGTTCCCGCAGTTCATCGAGGAGCCGAAAGACGAGTACGAGTCCAACCGGCCGAACGTCATCTATCCGGTCGGCGGCCCCATCTACAGCCACATCTACGGCGATCTCGGGCAGGACACGAAGTACTACGCCATCGAGCCGGAGCTCTCCGGCTCGCAGGCCGAGATCCTCAACGAGGTGAAAAACCGGCTCCTCACCGTGAGCGGTCAACACACCGCTCCGGACAACGAGGCCGAGTACGACGACCTCATCGAGGAGCTGTTAGAGGAGGTCACGCACATCGACGAGCAGAACGGCGGACTCCGCGGGAACCTCTCGAAGGTCCTCAACATGGGGAAACTCTCGGTCACGGAGGAGACCTACGAGAACATCCGATACCGGCTTAACCGCGACATCGTCGGGCTCGGCCCCCTCGAACCGATCATGCGCGACCCGGCCAACGAGGACATTCACGTCATCGGCCCCAAGGAGTGTCACGTCGACCACGGCACCTTCGGGATGCTGGAGACGACCGTCGACTTCGGTACCCCCGAGGAGTTCGACAACTGGCTGCGGAACATGGGCGAGCGGATGGGCGACCCCCTCTCCGACTCCGATCCGATCGTCGACTCCACGCTGCCCGACGGCTCGCGTATCAACATCATCTACTCCGACGACGTCTCGCTGAAGGGGTCCTCGCTCACGATCCGGCAGGGCGACGAGGTGCCCCTGTCGATCAATCAGATCACGAACTGGGGAACGCTCTCGCCGCAGTTGGCGGCGTACCTCTGGCTCTGCCTAGAGAACGAGCAGACGGTATTCGTGGTCGGGGAGACGGCGTCCGGGAAGACGACGACGCTGAACGCCATCCTCTCGTACATCCCGGACGACTCGAAGATATACACCGCGGAGGACACCGCGGAGGTCATCCCGCCGCACAGCACGTGGCAGCAGCTGTTGACCCGTGAGGGCGGCGCCGAGGGATCCACCGACGTGGATATGTTCGATCTGGTCGCCGCGGCGTTGCGGTCGCGCCCCGACTACATCATCGTGGGTGAGGTCCGGGGCGCCGAGGGGCGCATGGCGTTCCAGGCGGCCCAGACCGGCCACCCCGTGATGCTGACGTTCCACGCGTCCGACATCGTCTCGATGATCCAGCGGTTCACCTCCGAGCCGATCAACGTCCCGGAGACGTTCATGGACAACGCCGACGTGGCGCTGTTCCAGAACCGCGTGAAGCAGGGCGACCAAGTCCTGCGCCGCGTGACGAGCGTCCAGGAGATCGAGGGGTACTCCAAGGAGATGGAGGGGGTCGTCACCCGCGAGGTGTTCAGCTGGGACCCCGTCGAAGACGAGATCGTCTTCCAGGGGATGAACAACTCCTACGTGTTAGAAGAGCAGATCGCGACGCTGCTCGGCTACGCCGACACCCGCGACATCTACGACGACCTGGAGTTCCGCGCGGAGCTCATCGAGCGGATGATTCAGGAGGGCATTCTGGGCTACCACGAGGTGAACGACGCGATCAACTCCTTCCAGCGCGACGGCGTCGAGGGGCTCCCCTTCGACATGCACCGGAACACGATGTGACGATGCTCGGGGACACGTGACGATGCTCGGTGACGAACCGCCCGCGAGGGCGCCGGAGGGACGCTGACGATGGCGGTGAAACAGGTGGGCGACGGGCTCGCGACGGCCGCCCAACTGACCTCCGAGGTCATGGAGTCGTACGAGCAGCTCGACATCTCCAAGGGGAAGTACGTCGGGCTCGTGCTGTTCCCGGCCGTGCTCGTCTTCCTCGCGAGCGTCGTCGGCTTGGTCGCGCTGCCGCTCCCCTTCGCCGCCCGGGTCCCGATCCCGATGTTCGGCGGGCTCATCCTGTTCGCGGCGGTGATCTACCCGAAGATCTACCTCTCCAGTCTGGAGACGAAGATCGACAACCAACTACATCTCGTGATGACGCACATGACGGTGCTGTCGACGACGAACATCGACCGGATGGAGGTGTTCCGGACGCTGGCGAAAGAGGAGGAGTACGGCGTCGCCGCCGAGGAGATCGGTCGCGTCGTCCACCTCGTCGACACGTGGAACCAGAGCCTCGACGACGCGTGTCGGCGTCGGGCTCAGGAGGTCCCCTCCGACGCGATGGCCGACTTCTTCGACCGCCTCGGCTACACCATGGGCGCGGGGCAGTCGCTGGAGGAGTTCCTCGTCTCTGAGCAGGACGTCATGCTGGCACAGTACGAGACCCGCTACGAGTCCGCGCTCTCGAACTTGGAGGTGATGAAGGACCTGTACATGTCGATGATCCTCTCGATGACGTTCGCCCTCGTGTTCGCGGTCGTCCTCCCGATCCTCACCGGTAACGACCCGACCGCGACTGTCGCGGCCGTCATCGTGCTGTTCGTCTTCGTCCAGCTCGGCTTCTACGCGATGATCCGCGCCACGTCGCCGTACGACCCGATCTGGTACCACCCCGACGAGCGCTCCCCGGGCGACCTGAAGCTGTGGGGGTCGCTGATCGGCGGCGGCGCGCTCTCGTTCCTCCTCATCGGGATCACGGCCGCCGGGATGTTCGGGTACGGGCCCGGGCTTCCCGGTCTCCTCTTCTTCCTCGACGACGTGCGGCTGCCGCTGTACCTCGCGGTCCCCATCTCGCCGCTGATCATCACCGGGGTCGTCCTTCGGAGCGAGGAGCAGGCGATCACCGCCCGCGACGGCGAGTTCCCGTCGTTCGTGCGCGCGCTGGGCGCGACCGAGAGCGCGAAGCAGTCGACGACCACCGACGTGCTGACGACGCTGCGCGACAAGAACTTCGGGGAGCTCTCGGAGTCGATCGAGCGGCTCTACCGCCGGCTCAACATGCGAATCAGCACCGAGGGCGCGTGGCGGGCGTTCACGCGAGACACGCGCTCGTACCTCATCCAGAAGTTCTCCGAGATGTACCTCGTTGGCCGGCGGATGGGCGGGGACCCGAAGATGCTCGGCGAGCTGATTTCGAAGAACATGAACGCCGTCAACCAGCTGCGCGAGCAGCGCCGGCAGGCGGCGATGACGTTCATCGGACTGCTGTACGGGATCACCGCGGCCGCGACGTTCGCCTTCTTCATCGGGCTGGAGATCGTTGCGATTCTCGCGGACTTGACCGCCGACTTCGGGCTCGACCAGATGGACATCGGGCAGATCGTCTACCCCGGCGCCTACGACATCCCGCTCATCGAGTACCTCCTCCTCACCGTCGTGCTGTTCAACGCGGCGCTCTCCTCGCAGATGATCCGCCGGATCGACGGCGGGAACCCCGCGAACGGCTACATCCACTTCGTGCTCCTGACGTGGCTCGGCTCCGTGACCGCCATCGCGACGCGGACCCTCGTCAACGCGATCCTGTCGATCTGACTGGAAATCGGTCGCTGTCGCCCGGCCGAGTCACCCCTCGAACAGTGCCGGCTCGGTGACCGCCTCGTCGGCCGCGTCGCGCCACGACCGCGACGGCGTCCACCCGAACAGCTGCTCCGCCTTCGCGACCGCGTACGCGCCGCGGTCGTCGCCCTCCGCGAGCGCGCTCCCGTCGACCGCGCAGTCGTCGGAAACCTCGCCGTACGACTCGCGTAGGAGTTCGAGCAGGGGGCGACCGAGCGCGTTGTCGGCCGCGACGCAGTTGATCGCCTCGTGGGTACCGAGCGCGACGGCCGAGTCGTCGCCGAGGAGGTCCGCGAGCGCGGCCGCGACGAGGTCGGCGACGTCGCGGACGTCGACGTACGACCAGAAGTTGCCCGCGCCCGCCTCGAGGTCGGTCACGTACTCGTCCGCGCGGCAGGCGTAGTCGCCGGGGTACTGGATCCACGAGGGGCGGACGGAGACCGCCGACACGCCGTGGCGGCGCGCGACCGCGCCCGCCGCGGCCTCCGCGGTCACCTTCGAGAGCCCGTACGGGTCCTCCGGGCGGAGCGGGTGCCCCTCGGTGACCGGCAGCTCATCCGGGAACGGCGTCGGCTCGGCGAAGAAGAAGCCGTACGCGCCGTCGCTGGAGGCCTGAACGACCGGCGCGCCCGCTCGCCCGGCGGCGTCGAGGACGTGCTTCGCGGCGAGCGCGTTCGTCTCGAACACCCGCCCCTCGGGGTGGGTTCCGGCCACGGGGATCGCCGCCCAGTGGACGACGGCGTCCGGGTCGACGGCGGCGACGACGTCGAGCGCCTGCTCGCGCTCGGCGAGGTCGGCCGCGCGGAACGAGACGTTCGAGGCGGGGTTGACGTCGAGGCCCGGGTGGTCGTAGTCGACGACGACGACCTCGTAATCGCCCGCGAGCCGGTCGACGACCCAGCGCCCGGAGGCGCCGCGGCCGCCGGTGACGAGAACGGTGTCCATGCCTCGCCGTCGCGGTCGCGGGGCAAAAACGCAGCGTTGCGCCGAAAACCGCACCGCCGCGGGCGGGCGCCTCAGTGCCGCATCGTCCCCGGCTCCGGCAGGCTTTAACGCGCCGAGCGGTAATCTCGGGGTATGGACTGGAAGACAGACTGGGGGCTCCGTGGACGAATGGGGTTCACGATGTTCCTCCTCTTCGCCCTCTACGTCGTGTTCATCGGCGTCCTGATCGAGGTGTTCAACGTCGGGATCATCTTCACGCTCGCGATGTTCGGCGCGTTCTCGCTCGCGCAGTACTTCTTCAGCGACAAGCTCGCGCTCCGGAGCATGGGCGCCCGCGAGGTCGACCCGGACGAGTACCCGGACCTCCACCGCCGGATCGAGCGCCTGAGCCAGCAGGCCGACCTGCCGAAGCCGACCGTCGCGGTCGCGAACACCCGCGTCCCGAACGCGTTCGCGACCGGCCGGAACAAGAAGAACGCCACCGTCGCGGTGACGACCGGACTGTTGGAGAGCCTCGACGAGGACGAGCTCGACGGCGTGCTCGCCCACGAGCTCGCCCACGTCAAGAACCGCGACGTGATGGTGATGACCATCGCGTCGTTCCTCTCCACTATCGCCTTCTTCATCGTGCGGTGGGGGTGGCTGCTCGGCGGCGACAACCGGCAGGGAGCGCCCGTCATCGTGGCCATCGTCGCGTCGCTTCTGGTGTGGGTGATCTCGTTCCTGCTCATCCGCGCGCTCTCGCGGTACCGCGAGTACTCCGCCGACCGCGGTGCGGCGCTCATCACCGGGAAGCCCGGAGCGCTCGCCTCGGCGCTGATGACGATCGACGGGCGGATGGACCGGGTGCCCGAGGAGGACCTCCGCGAGGAGGCGGAGATGAACGCGTTCTTCATCATCCCGATCAAGGCCGGTTTCGTCGGCAAGATCGCCTCCACGCACCCCTCGACGGAGAACCGCATCGAGAAGCTCCGCGAGCTCGAAAAGGAAATGGAAACGGCCTGAGACGGGTTCGGATCGCGATTTTTGCTCGGTCGTGTATAAGTCGTTGAGAGCGGATCAACGGCGAACGCTCCCGAAGTCCCGGCAGCTCACTTAGAAACCGCTGAGAGTGGGTCGACGACGAACACCCCCGAAGCCCCGCCCGACCGTGACCGCATCCTCACGCCTCCCCAGCCTCGTCGCTGGCGCCCTCCGCTTCGCTCCGGGGCCAGCGACTCCCTCGCGCGTGCTCCTCGCGGCCGCCGCTTCGCTCCGGCCGCTCGCAGGCACGCGCCACCGACTCGTTCACTTCTCGATGATCGCGGAAGGATCGCACCGCTGGTCGGTGTGAGCGGACTGAGGGGAGTAAGCCCCCTTCGGTTCGTCCCGACATTCGGCTGAGCGTCCGCGCCGCGGCCGGACTACCTTGTGGCGCGGACTTGCACCGGCGAGGATTCGCCGTTCCATCCGTTCCCGCCCGTCTCGGACGCGGCGGAGC
Source organism: Halorubrum sp. SD612 (assembly GCF_002135005.1). Lineage (NCBI taxonomy): Archaea > Methanobacteriati > Methanobacteriota > Halobacteria > Halobacteriales > Haloferacaceae > Halorubrum > Halorubrum sp. SD612. The sequence goes on from NZ_NEWI01000043.1 coordinate 16,981, forward strand.
CACGTACAACGTGGGAAACCCACGTACCCTCTCCGGGTTAACTCCCTTCCCTTGCGGGTCGGTTCGCGCGGATCATCGGTCGGGGCGGGGGGTGTCGTTGCTGTTCCAGAGCCAGCCGTCTCCGACTCCGGGCGTGTGCCCGGTCGCCTGTCCGGCCGGTGGGGGGACTTTCCTCATGCCGGAGGCACGGGAGTCGGGCTCCCTCTGTCCGTTCTCCCGTTTCGCCCGCCGGCGAATAAGCGGATCGGTCGGGCGCGTCCGCCGGGCGGGATCTGCGGGGTTCGGCGGAGACGCCGCGAACGCCGCGAGAGCGGTGCCACAAGGGAAGCGTTCAAGTCGCCAGCAACGTAATGGACTCTCATGTCCGAGGCTCAGACCGTTCAGCTGTCGTACGACGACGGTGCACGAGCGGTCGAACTCGCGCGGGAGGCGGTGGAGTCGTTCGTTCGACACGGGCAACGCGAACAGCCGGGCAGCATGCGAGAGGCGTTCTACGCCCGCACCGGCGCCTTCGTCCGGCTCCAATCGACTCGGGGGCGGGGCCGTCTCCGCGGCTGCGCCGGCGCGTGGGACACTTCCGACCAGCTCGGGCACGCCATCGTCGAGGCCGCCATCAAGGCCGCCTCGGGCGACTCCTGCGGCTCCGAGGTGGAGCCGAAGGAACTCGACAACATCACCGTCTCGGTGTTCGTCGTCTCGAACACCGTCCTCACCAACGATCCCGCTGAGGACCTCGAGATCGGCACCCACGGCGTCTCCGTCGACAGCGGTAACGCGCACGGCTGGCTCTATCCGACGGTCCCCGTCGAGAACGGCTGGTCGGCCGCGGAGTTCCTCTCGCGAACCTGCCGGAAGGCGAAGCTCTCGCCCACCGCCTGGCAGGAGGAAGACACGATGGTGACGCTCATCGAGGGCCAGGTGTTCCGAGAGCGCGCCGACGGCGGCGCGGTCGAGGAGCTGTAGGCCGACCCGCTCGCGCCGGGACATCGATCGTCCCGGCCCCGTCGTCTCGCAAACCGTTCCTTCCCGCTCGACGCGTCCCGTTGAGCCGCGGCGCCCTCTCACTCGTGGTCTGTCGCTCCCTCGCGTCTCGACCGCCGAGCGCAGATCGGCGCCCGCGCTCCGACGGTCCCGCGAACCGGTGGCTTTTTGATGTTTTAGGCTAGCCTAATCTCTATGACTCACACGGTCAACGCAGACGGTCGACCGCCCGAGGGCGGTGATCCGCGGTGACCGTCGAGACGCACGTCGACCGCGCCCGGGACCGGGTGGCGGCCGAACGCGACGCCACGGCGGACGAGCGACGAGCGTACGAGCGGTTCCGATCGGCTCTCGCCTCGATCCCGACCGCCTCGGCGCCGACCGGCGCCGGCGGCGGGGGCGCCGGTTTCGGGAACGGCACCGGCGGCGGGCCGGGACCGAGCGCCGGCGGCGTCCGCGCCATCGCTGGCGCGACGAACGCGGCGTCGACCGACGGCTGTCGCCGGGTCCGCGAGGCGTTCGCCGAGACGGTGCGGCCCCACAGCGTGCCCGACGGTTCCGACGGCGAACCGCTGCTCGCGACCGTCCGCGAGGAACTGGGCGACGCCGTCGCGGTCGCGCTCTCGCCGAAGACGGACCACGATTTCACCCGCCCGGTCGCGTCGGCGATAGCGTCCGCCGTCGACGACCGGCTCGCGGAGCTCGCCGTGTTCGACCGGACCCTCGAACGCGAGGCGGCGTCGCTCCGGTCCGCCGGCGAGACGGTCCGTGAGACCACCGACTGGCTGTCGACCGCGGACGAGACGCCCCTCTCCGCGCTCGGGTTCGACGCCCTGCGTCGCCGCCACGAGGCGCTCGGCGAGCGGATCGAGGCCTGCGAGGCGCTGCTGGCGGAGCGGCAGGCCGACCTCGATCGGACCGCCAGCCGCGGCGCCGCGGTCGGCGTCCGACAGCGATCGACCGTCGCGTACCTGTACGACGACTTCACGGTGTCGTACCCCGTCCTCTCGACCGTCGCGCGCCTCGTCGAGACGCTCCGCGAGTGCCGGCGGGCGGTCCGCGACCACCTCGTCCGGAGGGCGTAACCGTGTCCGACTCACCGCGCCGCGTCCGAGCCCGCGGCTGGGCGTGGGCCTGTCTCGGCCTGTTCGGCGACCCGGACGGCGCCGACTCGGGCGCCACCGGACCGGACGACGACGCGCCGGACGACTCCGGGTGACGCGCGGCCCGAGCCGGTCTCTCCGACCGCGCCCCGCCGTGCGACAAACTACTCGTCGTCCCCGTACCCCACCGCCTCCGCATCCGCGAGCGCCCGCTCCGTCGACGCCGACAGGTCGAGGGCCTCGTCGGCGACGACCTCGCCGTCGCGGATCACGGGCTCCATGAGCGACTCGGCGCCGTCCGGGCCAGAGCGCCCTGCGAGCCCGACCGCGTGGGCGCCGTCTTCGGTGCGGTAGACGGACTTCGTGCCCGAGAGTTTCCCCCGCTTGGCCGCCGGCTCGCTGTCGACGGCGACGAGGTCGAGCGCGAAGTCGACCGGGTCCGCGTTGGAGACGTACCCGCCGACGCCGAACCCGTCGGCGAGGTCGCGCAGGTCTCGGAGGTCCGCGGGGCCGAGCCCGCCGGAGACGTACACGTCGACGTCCCCGTGGCCCCGGGCCTCGAGTTCCCACTGGACCTCGCGGACGATGTGTCGGAAGTCGCCGCGCCGGGACCCGGTCGTGTCGAGCCGGACGCCGTCGAGGTCGTCGCCGAGCGTCTCGACCGCGCGGAGGACCTCGTCGACCTCGTCGGAGTAGGTGTCACACAGCGCGATCCGCGGCGCGTCCTCGGGGACGCCATCGTCGTAGGCGCGCCACGCGGCCTCCTGCTCGCCGCGGCCGAAGCAGATGGCGAGCGCGTGGGGCATCGTCCCGGACGCCTCCCGGCCGAGCAGCTCGCCGGCCGCGACGTGCGAGAACCCGTCGAACCCCCCCACCAGCGCCGAGCGCTCGACCGCCGCGGTCATCGCGGGGTGGACGTGGCGCGCGCCGAACGAGAGCACGGACGACTCGGGCGCGGCGACCCGGCAGTCGAGCGCCGCCGTCGCCATCCCGGACGCGTGCGAGAGGAAGCCGAGCAGCGACGTCTCCAGCCGCGCGAACTCCAGGTACGGCCCCTCGATCCGCATCACCGGGCCGCCGTCGAACAGGCGCCCCTCCGGGACCGCGTCCACGTCGACGTCGCGGCCGGCGAGCAGCTCGACGGCGTTGCCGAGGCCGGCGAACAGCTCGAACTCCCCGTCCGGGAACTGGTCCGCGGTCACCTCGGCGACGACGCGGGGGTTCCGGTCCGCCGCCCCCAGCGCCGCCTCGGTCCGCTCGAAGTACGCGTCGGTCGCGCGCCCCTCCCGGACCGCGGCCGCGTCGACGATGTCGAACTCGCTCATGCCCGACGGTTCGGTCGCGGGGACGAAAAGCCACCCGTGTCGCGACCGTGGCGCGCCGGCTCCTCCCGGAGGCGGTTCACGCGGCTCTCCGCGCGAACAGTCCGAGCGCGGCGAGGGCGGCGAGCGCCGCCGCGACGCCGAATCCGGGGGCGCTGTCGTTCGTGTCGCCGCCCCCGCCGTCCCCGTCGGCCGAATCGGCGTCCTCGCTCCCGTTCGTTCCGTCGCCGCCGTCGCTGCCGTTGCCGCCGTCGCCCCCGTCTCCCCCGTTCGCACCGTCGGCGTCCGGGAGCGCGAGGTCGGCGTCCGGCCGGAGTTCGAGGACGCCCTCGGGCGAGGGCGCGTGCGTGACCGTCACGCTCGTCCCGTCGCGCTCGACGCCGTACGCGCCGGGGAAGTCGCTCTCCTCGCCGATCTCGTAGACGGTCCCGTCGGCGTACTCGCCCTCCCCGTGCGCGGTCAGCATCCGCACGTAGGCGTCGCGGAACGCCGCGGCGTCCGCCTCGGTCTGCCACTCCGTCGCCCAGACGTAGCCGTCGCGGTCGCCGTTCCGGTAGGGGTACAGCTCGTCGCCGGCCCAGCCCTCTGTCACGGGGTGCGCGTAGTTGTAGGTCCGCCGCGTTTCGAGCTCGGCCTCGGCGTCGAGGTGGATCTGGACGTTCTGCCGGACGGTCGCATCGGGCTCCAACACGCGGTGATCGTACTCTAAGCTCTGGTACCAGAACATCACGAACATCGACGCCTCGCCCGCGGTCTCCGCGCCCTCGACCCCCTGATCCGGGTACGTCTCCCACCCCTCGGTCGCGGCGTCCTCGAAGGTGACGTTGCCCTCCTCGTACTCGGGGTTCCGGTGGACGACCTCCGCGGTCGACTCGGGCGGGTCGTTCATCGTCTCGTTGACCGCGGCCCACCCTCCCTCGTCGCGGAGCTCGCGGACGTACAGCGCGCCGTCGCCGTACGGCTGGAGGACGGTCTGGAGGATGCCGAAGTTGAACTCGGCGCCGCCGCCCCCGCCGCCGTCGCTCTCGGGCGCCTCGGCGCAGGTCCAGTTGTCGGCGCAGCGGGCGGCGTAGCGCTCCTCGACGTGGACCGCCTCCCCCTCGATTATGCCGTCGACCGCGAGGTCGCCGTCCTGCGTCGCGCCGACGTAGCGCGGGTCGGTCAGGTCGTGGTACTGGTCTTGCATCGCGTGGAGCAGCTCGTGCGCGAGCGTCGAGGGATCGATGTCGGGGGACTCGCCGTCGGGGACGACGATGACGATCCGGTCCTCCGAGGGGGAGTAGAAGCCGGAGACCGCGCCGCCGAACACCGAGTCGATCTCGTCGTTGGCGTTCGCGTCCTCGCCGACGACGAACAGCGCCTCCCACACCTGGTCGTTCCAGCGTCGGAACGCCTCGGAGCCGTTGCCGCTCGCGGTGTCGTTGGCGTACTCGCTGCGGGTGACCGTCTCGACCGGCACGTCCTCCTTGAACGGGCGCTGCCGGACGTGCTCGACGCGCGCCATCGTCAGGTCCGTCAGGGCCGCCAGCTGCGTCTCGTTGAGCCCGTCGGTCTCCGCGAAACCGACCGACTCCTCGTAGTGGGTCCCGTTCCAGCAGCCCACCAGTT
>NZ_NEWI01000044.1:0-21510 GCF_002135005.1 Halorubrum sp. SD612
CGGCGCGTTGTTGCCGTCCTCGTGACCCATCCAGTAGAGCAGGGTCTGTTTCAGCGGGAGCCCATGGACGAGGGCGGCGCCGTGTTCGCGGTACGACGGGACCATCCAGTCGTCGTCGTCGAGCGCGAACGCCGAGCCGATCTGGGCCCCCTCCTGACCGGAGAGCGGGGGGTACGTCCCCATCCGCCCCTGTCGCTGGAGGCTCACCGCGCGGCCGTCAAAGTGACGCGCCAGCCGCATGTGCCTGTACATGTCGACGAGCGATTCGTCGTCGAGGTCCGGCACGTCGCCGACGACCTCGCCGTCCTCGTCGAGGACGCGAATCGTATCGTCGTACGCCCTATCGAACACGTTCACGGTCGAACCCACCTTCGCATGTAGGATCCCTTCACCGCCCGGGTAATATCGTTTTCGTAAATAATTTAGTATACTCAGAAATAGCGGCGTCGCTCTGAGAGACCGTCCATCAGACGGGTCGAGAATCGGACGTTTCTGAACAAACTCGGAGCATCACGGCAATATTTTCGCCAACATGGGCGGTTCAGCGGTTAGTAACGGACGAACAGGAAGGTTTTCGTCCGCGCGTCCGACCGTCATCGAAGTGCGGTCCGAACGTCGCGGACGGTCGGAGCGGACGGCGCCGTAGCTCAACGGTGGACGGGTCTCTCCCGGATCGACGGAGCGGTGGAAATGGAAGGAATCGGCGGCTACCCGAGGCGGAAAGCGGGTTCGTCCGGCTCGCCGTCGAGGTCTTCGAGCTGGATTACGTCGTCGTCCTCGTCCTCGAGCTGCTCCCGGAGGTGATTGACGTACCGCTTGTGCTCTTCGAGCTGCTCCCGGAGGTGTTCGGCCTCGAGTTCCAGCCGCTCGTGCTCGCGGACGAAGCTCTTCGGAACCTCGACTTTCGGGGGAAACGGCTCGCCGTCGTCGCCCGCGTCGGCCAGTTCCGACTCCGGGACGACCCGGACCTGGCCGTCGTGGGCAACGAGCGCGTCCACGTAGTCTCGGAACACCGCCGACAGCGAGATGTCCCGCTCCTCGGCGATGTCGCGAAGGGCCTCGAACGCGTCCTCGTTGACGCGGAACGAGATGGTCTTGTTCTTGTTGCCCATCACCCGAAACGTGGGCGCGCGGATCACTTAATGGTTTGTCAGACAGTCGCAAGAAACAGCGAAAAGTGAGTCGTTACGGGGTGACGCGCCCGATCGGTTCGTCGAGGCGGTCGGCCGTCGCCGGTCAGGGCTCGGGCGTCTCGGCCGGGTCCGGCTCGTCGCCGGCGTCGCCGGCGAGCTCGTCGCCGCTCTCGTCGAGGTCCTCTAACGCCGACAGCGCGGCGGCCTTGTACGTCTCGGGGTCGAGGTCGTACTCCTCGCGGGCCATTCGCGCGTACTCGTTGCCCTCGTCGTCGAACGCGGCGACGCGCTCGACGGTACGGCGGGCGGTCTCCGCGACCCAGCGGTCGCGGGTGGCGGCGTCGACCTCGGTGATCGACTCGGGGCGGACGGACACTCGGACCGTGCCGTCGTCGGTCTCGTAGGTCCGGGGTTTCCCCACGACTGCGACGTAGGCCGGGGGCTCCAGGTCCCGGAGTTTGGAAGCGGCCTCGGGCTGGTACTGGCCGGCGTACACGAAGAACGTGCCCGTCGGGTCGACGATGCGACCGCGCCAGTACTCGCTGTCCTCGCCGACGTCCTCCTTCTCGGTGAGGGTGCCGACGAAGAACACGCGGTTCGAGGACTCGCCCGTCGGCAGCAGCGCGTAGACGGGGGCCCGCTCGTCGTCGGACTCGGTGAACGTGTAGCCGGCGTCGTTGAACTCGCTCGCGAACACGCGCCGGGCGACCTCTCGGGTGGGGGCTGACTGGCTCATTTCAAATCGACCTCGCTTCGATCAGCGCGCTTTCAACGTCGACGGTGCCGGGGTCCTCCATCTCGTCGACCAGGACGTACCGCCCGAAGGTCGGGCCGGTGACGCGGTAGTAGCGCCCGAGCACGTCCTCGCCCATCTCCTCGGCGACGACGGTGGTGTCGAGCGCGTCCATCGCCATGTCCTTGGCCTCCTCGAGGGTCATGCCGGTGAGATCCTCGGTGGCCTCGCGGTCGAAGATGACCTCGGTGACGGTCTCGCCGTCGTCGAGGACGCCCTTGATCCGCAGGTCGAACTCGCCCTCGACCTGGCCGTGCTCGGAGCAGCGACCGTTCTGGAGGACGCGCGTACAGTCCTCCTCGGGGCAGCGCTTGATCAGCCCGGAGCCGGACTGGATGTCGACCAGCGCGCCCTCGACGGTGTCGGCGTTGTCGCCGACCTCGATCGCTTCGTCGATCTCGGTGATACCGGTCGTCCGGTTGAGCTTCACCGAGTAGCTCCCCTCGTACTCGTCGGTGACGACGTTCGAGAGCTCGTACGCCTGTTCCTCCGTCAGCTCGGGGAGGTCGGAGGTCTCGAAGGCGACAAACTTGATCGTGCCCGACTCGTCGCCGAGGAGCCCGACCTGCGAGATGGAGTCGCTGCGGGGCTCCCACAGGTCGACCAGCTCGACGCGCAGGTCCACCCACTGCTCGTCCTCGTCGATGTCGTTGACGAGGACCTCCTCGCTGCCGCCGCGGCCGAGCTCGTCGCGCTCCATCCCGGCGTCTTCGAGGTAGCTGTTAGTGACGCTCCGGCTCGCCTCGTCGAGCGGCACGCGGTACTCGTCGACGAGCGTCGTCAGGCGCTCCTCGACGTCGTCGGGGTCGACGTCCGTGTGGTCCGAGAACTGTTCCGCTATCGCTTCCGCTTCCTGTCGCAGTTCGCTCATGGGGTGTCTCCGCCTCCGGTCTTGTTTCACTGGGAGGCGTACGTTCGTTGGTTCCTCACCGTGTTAAAACGCCCGTGACCGCGGTGAAAGTGAACGTATCCGTCGAGAGCGCGCTTCTCTCCGGAATTCTCCGGATCGGCGCCGGACCGACCGCGGATCAGATGCTCGGAAGACACCGGTGCGGCGGCGGCCGCGTCAGACGCGCGTCAGCCGTGCGCGGGCGCCGTTTCGAGTGGAACCGTCCCACGGTTTGCGGTAGCACGGAGGGGGACGAGCCGAACGGAGGAACGGGTGTTCGGGACCCTCACTCGTCGGCGTCGGGGAACGGCACCTCGATCAGGTCGCCGTCGTCGGGGAGCAGGCACTCCCCGTCGAACGCCTCGCGAGCGTCCCGGCGGATCGGGCTCGGGTTCGCGGCGTAGCGCGAGGAGATGTGGACCAAGGCGAGCCGCTTCGCGTCCGCGCGGTCGGCGATCGACCCCGCCTCGCCGCCAGTCGAGTGGGCCGTGTCGCGGGCGCGGTCGGCCATGTCGTCGGCGAAGGTGGCGTCGTGGATGAGCAGGTCGGCGTCCGCGGCCGCTTCGACCGTCGACTCGCGCGGGCGCGTGTCCGCGGTGTAGACAAGCTTCCGGCCCGGACGCGGCGGGCCGACGACCTGCTCCGGCTCAACGACCGTGCCGTCCTCGGCCTCGACCGGCTCGCCCTCGTGGAGGCGGCCGAACTTCGGCCCGACGCGGACGCCGAGCTCCTCCGCCTTCGGGCGGTCGAACCGGCCGGGGCGGTCGTCCTCCGCTAGGACGTACCCCTGCGAGACGGTGCGGTGTTCCGTCTCGAACGCGCGGATCTCGTACTCGTCGGTCTCGTGGGCGACCTCGCCGGGAGCGACCGGTTCGATCCGGACCGGGAAGGCGGGGTCGTGGCCGACCGCGTGGACGAGGTCCCGGAGGTGCCCGTCGGTCCCGGGCGGGCAGTGGACCGTGAGGGGGTCGGTGCGGTCGTTGAACCCGAGCGTCTGGACGAGGCCGGGGAGGCCGAGGACATGGTCGCCGTGGAGGTGCGAGACGAACACGCGGTCAACGGCGAATCCGGTGCCGCTGCGCATCATCTCGCGCTGCGTGCCCTCGCCGCAGTCGAAGAGGAAGCGGTCGCCCTCGCGGTTGACGAAGACGGCGCTGGCCGCGCGCTCGACGGTGGGAACGGCGCCGCCCGTCCCGAGGAACGTGACGCGAAGAGACATGGCGACTCATCGGGTCGGCGGTTGTAAACCGGTGTCGATGCGGGGGAGGAGGGCGCCGGATCGGGCGAGCGGCCGATCGGTCGACACCCACATGAGTCCGGCCGCCCAAGAGCGACCATGCGAGAGCCGATCGCCGCCTTGGTCAGACAGGAGGGGTGGCGCGCGGAGGGCGCGGCCGCCCGCGTCCACTACGAGGGGGGCCGGGACCGGTACGCGGTGGAGTTTTACGCCGAGACGGGCCACGTCCTCTACTGGTCCGTCCCGACCGACGAAGACGAGGAGGGAACGGCGACGCCGGTCCCGCGGGACGGGGTGCCGGACCCGCTCCGGCGACGTGTGCGCGACGACCTCGACGAGGCCGGGATCGACACCGCCGTCGAGCGGCGCGAGCTCTGAGCCCGGCGCGCGGTCGGCGTGACCGAGGTCGCCGCGCGCGCCGGACTGACCGTCGGGTCGACCGCTGCGCCGACGCCGGTGACCGCGGTGGTTCCGGGAGAGATCACCCGATCGAACGGGTGTTACCGGCGTTTTCTGCCGACGTATTTCGGTTCGAAGGAAACCTATTTGCTCGTCTACCTGATACGAACTCGTGATGAGTGGCGTCGAATGGGAGGACGACGATCCCTTCGAGGAGCAGCGGGACAAGATAGAGAATCCGATGAAGCGGCTGTTCGTCGAGTACGGCCGCGACTACGTCCCGCAGGTGACCGTTGGGGTGTTCGCGAGCGTCTTCGCGCGGCTGCTCGACCTGCTCCCGCCGCTGATGCTCGGGATCGCCATCGACGCCGTGTTCTACGAGGACGCCCTGTTCAGCGAGCAGATCCCGCTCGTCGTCCTCCCCGACGCGTGGCTGCCGACGGGACAGACCGCGCAGTTCTGGTTCACCATCGCCGTCATCGGGGGCGCGTTCGGGATCGGGGCCGGGTTCCACTGGATTCGGAACTGGGGGTTCAACGCCTTCGCCCAGAACATCCAGCACGATGTCCGGACGGACACCTACGACAAGATGCAGCGGCTCAACATGGAGTTCTTCTCCGACAAGCAGACCGGAGAGATGATGTCGATCCTCTCGAACGACGTGAACCGGCTCGAACGGTTCCTCAACGACGGGATGAACTCCCTGTTCCGCCTGTCGGTGATGGTCGTCGGCATCGGCGTCCTCCTCTTCTGGATCAACTGGCAGCTCGCCTTAGTCGCGCTGCTGCCGGTGCCGATCATCGGCGGGTTCACCTACCTGTTCATCAGGATCATCCAGCCGAAGTACGCCGAGGTCCGCTCGTCGGTCGGGAAGATGAACTCCCGGCTGGAGAACAACCTCGGCGGCATCCAGGTGATTAAGTCATCGAACACGGAGCCGTACGAGTCCGACCGCGTCGACGACGTGTCGATGGACTACTTCGACGCCAACTGGGACGCGATCACGACCCGGATCAAGTTCTTCCCTGGGCTCCGCGTGCTCGCCGGGGTCGGCTTCGTGGTGACGTTCATCATCGGCGGCCTCTGGGTGTTCCAGGAGACGCCGCCGGGACCGTTCACCGGCGAGCTCTCGGTGGGGATGTTCGTCGTCTTCATCCTCTACACCCAGCGGTTCATCTGGCCGATGGCGCAGTTCGGGCAGATCATCAACATGTACCAGCGCGCCCGCGCCTCCTCCGCGCGGATCTTCGGGCTGATGGACGAGCCGTCGCGGCTCGCCGAGGACCCGGGCGCGGAGGACCTGACGGTCGGCGACGGCGACGTGGTGTACGGCGACGTTTCCTTCGGCTACGACGACGAGACGATCGTCGAGGACGTCGACTTCGCCGTCGAGGGCGGCGAGACGCTCGCGCTGGTCGGCCCGACCGGCGCGGGGAAGTCGACCGTGCTCAAGCTGCTCCTCCGGATGTACGACGTCGACGAGGGGTCGATCGAGATCGACGGACAGGACGTCCGCGACGTGACGCTCAAGTCGCTCCGTCGCTCGATCGGCTACGTCGGGCAGTCCTCGTACCTGTTCTACGGGACGGTCCGCGAGAACATCACCTACGGTACCTTCGGCGCCACCGACGAGGAGGTCCGCGAGGCCGCCGAGGCCGCCGAGGCGCACGAGTTCATCCAGAACCTCCCCGACGGCTACGACACCATGGTCGGCGAGCGCGGCGTGAAGCTCTCCGGCGGGCAGCGCCAGCGCGTCACCATCGCGCGGGCGGTGCTCAAGGACCCGGACATCCTCATCCTCGACGAGGCGACCTCGGACGTCGACACGGAGACGGAGATGCTGATCCAGCGCTCGCTCGACCGGCTCACCGAGGAGCGGACGACGTTCGCGATCGCCCACCGGCTCTCGACGATCAAGGACGCAGACACGATCCTCGTGTTGGAGGGCGGGCAGATCGCCGAGCGGGGGACGCACGACGAGCTGCTCGACAACGACGGGCTGTACGCGCACCTCTGGGGCGTTCAGGCGGGCGAGATCGACGAGCTCCCGCAGGAGTTCATCGACCGCGCGCAGGAGCGCACGGCGCGGATAGTCGAAGAGGCCGATACCGACGACGACTGATCGGGGCCGCGCGCCGAGCGGAATGGGGCGGGGCTCGACCGAAGAGTCACCGCGGAAGCCGCGTCCACTCGTCGGCGGCCGCCTCCGGGGACGCGTCGGCGTGCCCGAGCGCATCGAGAACGGCCTCGCGGACCTCCGACGGATCCCGAAACTGCGTCTCCTCGCGCCCTTCGAGCAGCCCGTCGAGCCGCGCCGTCCTCGCCGGCGTCTCCAACGTCGCGGCGCCGTACTGCTCTATCAGCTCCGCCGCGGTCACCGGATAGCGGTGTTCGCGGAGCGCCCGCTTCAGCGGGCCGAACGTCACGGCCGGAGCCGAGTCGTGTGCCCCCGTATCGTGATCCGCGTTGTCACCGCTTATAGAGCCGCGATCCGCGGGAAGCGTCATAATACCCCGGGAGCGGCCGCGGGGCGAGCGCCCATGTCTCGCGAGCGGTCGACCGCCCCTGCGCCGCGGCGACCACCAGACGCCGGCGGTGACCACTCGGCATCGGCGATGACCGCCGGCTATACGACGCCGGCCACCGAGGCGTCGGTATGCGCCTCAGCGAGGTCACGTGGACCGACGTTCGCGACGCCGACGTCGACGTCGCGTTCCTCCCGGTCGGCAGCACGGAACAGCACGGGCCGCACGCCCCGCTCGCCACCGACGCGCTGAACGCCGTCGCGGTCGCGGAGGCGAGCGCGGACGCCTACGAGGAGACGGGTACGGACGACGAGGGGTCGGGCGGCGAGCCGGGAGCGGACCGCGGGGAGGTCGCGGTCGCGCCGCCGATCCCGGTCGGCGTCGCGGAGGAGCACCGCGCCTTCGACGGGACGATGTGGGTTTCCCCGGAGACGTTCCGGGCGTACGTCCGGGAGTCCGCGGAGTCGCTGGTCTCGCACGGGGTCGACCGCGTCGTGTTCGTCAACGGGCACGGGGGGAACGTCGAGGCGCTGGCGGAGGTCGCCCGCCGCTTCTCGCGCGACGACGCCCACGCGGGGTACGGGGTGGCGTTCACGTGGTTCGAGTCGGTCGGCGACCACGCGAGCGACATGGGTCACGCTGGCCCGCTGGAGACGGCGCTGCTGCGCGCGACGAATCCGGACTTGGTCCGCGAGGAGCGGGTCGACGATGCGAGCGCGGGCGCCGCCGACCAGTGGGGCGAGTGGGTGTCTGGGGTGAACCTCGCGCACGACTCTGCCGAGTTCACCGACAACGGCGTCGTCGGCGACCCGCGGGAGGGCGACGCCGAGCGGGGCGCGGTCCTGCTCGACCGCGCGAGCGCGGCGCTCGCGGCGCTGGCGGAAGCGGTCGCTGACCGGAAGTCGACGTAGGGCGCGGCCGGAGCGGAGGGTTACTCCTCGTCCGCCGCGTCCTGAAGCGCCCCGCGGATCGCGGGGACGGTGCCGGTGAGGGAGGCGACCTCGTCGGCGGCGCTCTCGATGTCGCCGACGAGCGATTCGAGCTCCTCGATCTCCGCTTTCAGGTCGGCGGCGTCCTCGAAGGCGTCGGCGCGCTCACCGAGGACGTACGCCTTCTTCGCCGAGCGGACGCTGTCGACGGCGTCGCCGGCGTCGAGCGCGGATTTCAGTCCGTTAAGCGCGCCGAGGACGTTGTCCGCGTCCGTCTCCCACACCGCGTCCGGGTCCGGGAGTTCCTCGCGCGCCGCGGCGAGGTGATCTTCGACCTCCGCGCGGGTCTCCGCGGCCGCCTCGCCGAACAGGTCGTCGTCATCGAACGTGGACTGGCCCATACCGGACCTGTCTCGCCCGGGCCTTTTAAAAACGCGCCCGAAAGCGGAAGTGAAACCGACGGAGAGGACGGGTCGAGTGCCGGATCGAGCGGGTCTCGCGTTCAGTTTCGGTCGGCCGGCGGGCTCAGATGCGAACGAGCAGCTCGACGGCGATCAGCGTCACGAGGAGGGCGAGAAGGCCAGCGAGGACCGCGAGCGTCCGGAGCTGATCGAGCACCGCGTCCGTCCCGGGCGTCGCCGCGAGGAGGGCGGGACGGTCGCGGAGACCGGACTCGCCGTCCGGGTCCGAGTCGGCGCTCGGGGAGCCGCCGGCGGGCGGGCCGGCGTCGGTCCGCGAGTTCGGGTCCGGCACGGGCGGGGGTTCGATCCGAATCCTCGTTAAACCGACTATGAGGCCACAATACCGGTATTGAGCGTTACGGAGATCGGTCTCGATTCCACGACGCCTCCTCGAAGTCGACGATCCGCTCGCGGCGGTCGAGCGCGTCGATCCGGGCGAGTTCCTCGTCCGTCAGGTCGATCTCGCGGGCCGCCCAGTTGTCCTCGACGTGGCCGAAGTCGGCCGCCTTCGGGATCGGCGCGACGCGCTCCTTCGAGAGCAGCCACGCGAGGCTCACCTGGGCCGGGGTCGCGTCGTGGGCCGCGGCTATCTCTCGGAGAGCGTCGACCTCGGCGACGCGGTTGCGCGCGATCGGCGAGTAGGCGACGAGCCAGTGGTCGTGTTCGACGGCGTACTCGCGGAGCCGCTCCTGTTGAAGCAGGGGGTGACACTCCACCTGGTGGGCGAACACGTCGTGGTCGAGGCGGTCGAGCGCCTCGTCGAGTTCGTCGGGCTCGAAGTTCGAGAGCCCGATCCGATCTATCACCCCGTCGTCGACGAGGTCGTCGAGCGCGGGCAGCGTCTCCGCGGGCTCGTAGGTGTTGATCGGCCAGTGGACGTACAGCAGGTCGATCGAGTCGACACCGAGCCGGTCGCGGCTGGCGCGGGCGGTCTCGACCGCGTCGTCGTACGAGAGGTTGTCCGTCGAGAGCTTCGTCGCGACGAACAGGTCCTCGCGGTCGCGGTCGATCCCGTCGCCGACCGAGGCCTCGTTGTCGTACCCCTGGGCGGTGTCGACGTGGCGGTAGCCGGTCTCGATCGCGTGGGCGACGCCGGCCGCGCACTCCTCGCCGGCGGCCAGCTTGTACGTCCCGTATCCGAGTCTGTCGAAGGCGGTCGCCATGCGCGTCCGTGCGGGCGGCGACGCCCTCAACGTACCGGTCCCGGCGGATCGGGGTGTCAGGCCCGGCGGCCTCGCGCACGTGCTCGCTTTCCGCTCGCCGAGCCGCCGGTACCGCCCGACTCGACCGCGAGCAGAGTATCACTGGTAATATTCGGGGAGGAGTTATTATGACGATAGGATCTCTGCCGTTCGGTATACATGCAAGAGGGATCGGCCTCGGGCGTCCGATCGAGCTACGGTGCGAAGCTCGCTCTGTCGCTGATCGGGGTCATGGCGGTCTCAGTTTCGTACGGAGTCATCGTCTATCTACGCGCGGAGGGGACCGGCGCCGCGGGCGCCGAAGTGCGCTCCGGACTGGTCGGGATGACGCTGTTGACGGTGATCGGGCTCGCGCTCATCGGCGTCACCGTCGGCTCGAACACGGTCATCTCCCTGCGGCAACTGACTGACAAGGCCGAGCGGATGGCCGAGGGAGAGCTCGACGTGCGGCTCGACACCGGGCGAACCGACGAGATCGGGCGGCTGTTCCACGCGTTCGACGAGATGCGCGGTTCGCTGCGCTCGGAGATCTCCGACGCCGAAGCGGCCCGCGAGGAGGCGGAGCGAGCGCGACGGGAGGCCGACACGCGCGCCGAGACGGTCGAACACAAGGCGACCGAGTACGAGTCCGCCATGCGCGCGCTCGCCGACGGCGACCTGACGCGCCGGGTCGACCCCGAGAGCGACAACGAGGCGATGGCGCGGGTGGGCGCCGCGTTCAACGAGATGGCCGACGAGCTGGAGGGGACGGTCGCGTCCGTCGCGACCGTCGCCGAGGACACCGCCGACGTGGTCGGGACCGTCGACGACCGCACGGAGGACCTGCGGGCGACGACAGGGACCGTGAGCGAGGCGGTCGAGGAGATCGCCGAGGGCGCGCGTACCCAGCGCGACGACCTGCGGGCGGCGACCGACGAGGCCGAGAACCTCGCGTCCTCGGCCGAGGAGGTCGCCTCCACCGTCACCGACGTGGCGGAGACGGCGGAGCACGCGGCCGCGGTCGGCGAGGAGGGTCGCGAGGCGGCCGAGGAGGCGCTGGCGGAGATGGACGCGGTCGAGGAGACGACCGCGGAGACGACCGCGGAGGTCGAGGCGCTCGCCGAGGAGGTCGAGGAGATCGGCGAGGTGGTCGACACCATCTCGGAGATCGCGGAGCAGACGAACCTGCTCGCGCTGAACGCCTCGATCGAGGCGGCCCGCTCCGGGGCCGACGGCGCCGGCTTCGCGGTCGTCGCCGAGGAGGTGAAGGCGTTAGCCGAGGAGACCCAGGAGTCGGCGAGCGAGATTGAGGCGCGGATCCACTCGGTTCAGGAGCGCGCCGAGACGGGCGCCGACGCGATGGCGCGCACCGAACAGCGGATCTCCGCCGGCGTCGACACGGTCGAGACGTCTATCGACGCGCTCGAACGCCTCGCGGAGGCCTCCGAGCGCACCGACACCAGCATGACCGAGATCACCCGCGCGACCGAGACGCAGGCCGACTCCGTCGACGCGGTCGTCGGCCACGTCGAGGACGTCTCCGCGATCAGCGCGCAGACGGCCAGCGCGGCCGGCGACGTCACCGGCGCGGTCGACGAGCAGGAACAGACCCTCGGGGCGGTCGAGACCGCGGCCGGGTCGCTCTCCGACCGCGCGCTCGCGCTGCGCGACGCGGTCGACGACTTCGAGTTCGCGGCCGCCGACGGCCTCGGCGCCGCGAGCGGCGGAACGGGCCCCGCCGCGACGGGCGACGGCGTCACGGGCGACGGCGCCCCCGCGGTCTCCGACGGGGGAACCGCGGGCGGCGACGAGACCGAGTTCGACTTCTCACGCGCCGACGGGAGGGGCGACGACGCGGCCGCCGAGGAGGGGGTGAACTGAGATGCTCGTCGACACCGCCGTTTGGGCGTGGATCGGCGCCCTCGCGATGGGCGCGGGCACGGTACCCCCGCTGTGGGCGTTCTTCTCCCGGTCCTCGGAGACCGGTGAGTCGCACGCCGTCTACTACGGGACCCTCGCCGGCGTCACCGGCGTCGCGGCGCTCGCGTACCTCGCGATGGCGCTCGGCGTCGGCACCGTCTCGCCGTCGGCCGGGGAGCTCGACGCCGCTCGGTACGTCGACTGGCTCGTGACCACGCCGCTCATACTCCTCTACCTCGGGCTGCTCGCCCGCCCGTCCCGACGGGTGCTCACCGGGCTGATCGGCGTCGACGTGGTGGTCATCGCCGGCGGGGTCACCGCCGCCGCCACCGGCGGAGCGGTGTCGTGGGCCGCCTTCGCCGTCGGCGGAGCCGCGTACCTCGCGCTCGTCTACGGGCTGCTCGTCGCGCTCCCGCGGTCGGCATCGGCGGAGGGCGACCGGGTCCGCGCCGTCTTCGGCACGCTGCGGAACATCACCGTGGTGCTGTGGACGCTGTACCCGGTCGTGTGGCTGCTCGCGCCCACCGGCTTCGGCCTGCTGACGTCCGCGACGGAGATGCTCGTGTTCGTCTACCTCGACATCGTCTCGAAGGTCGGCTTCGTCGTCATCGCGGTCGCGGGCGCGGACGCGCTCGACCGCCTCGGCGCCGATGAGTTCGCCGCCGCCGACTCGGCGGCAGAGGAGCGGACGGCCGCCCTCGGCGACGACTGAGCCGCGGAGATTTTTCCTGCGTTACGCGTCGTCCGCGACGAGGTCCTCGTAGCGCGCGCCGGTCTGTTTCAGCGTCTCGGTCGAGTAGAGTCGCTCGTGGTCGAACGGGAGGTGGTCGGTCGCCAGCTCGTCGATCTTCGCATCGACCGCCTCCGCCTCCCGGCCGTGGATCATCGTGAACAGGTTGTACTCCCAGTCCTGGTCGGGGCGACGCGGGCGGTGGTAACAGAGCGTGACGTACGGGAGGCTGCCGACCGCCTCGCCGCGCTCGTCGAGCTCCCCGTCCGGCACGTCCCAGACCACCATACAGTTGTTCGTGAAGCCGGTGACGACGTGGTTGACGACGCAACCGATCCGCTTGATACAGCCGTCGGCGAGGAGGCGCTCGACCGCCGCGAGCACGTCGTCGACGGGCGCGTCGATCTCGTTCGCCACGTCGGCGTAAGGGGTCGCGGACAGCGGGAAGCCGTCCTGGATCGCCAAGAGGAGGTCCGCTTCGAGCGGGCTCAGGTCGCCGCGCGCGTCCTCGGAGATGCGGGTGGCGGAGACGTCGGTGTGGTCGAGCGACTCCCGCGCGAACCGGTCGGCGTTGACTACGGGGAACTCAAGGTCGATATAGTAGTCCGTGAGCATCGGGAGCGCGAGCACCTCGCAGCCGGTTCGCTCCTCGATCTCCGCGAGGATCTCGTCGCGCTTCTCGCGGGAGCCCGCGGTGACGACGAACCACTGGTTCCACTCGTGGTCGCGGCGGTAGTTGTGGTTCACCTGCCGGTACCCGTTGATCACCTCGGCGACCTCGTCGAACCGGTCGTCCGGCGCGCGCACCGCCGCGAGCGTCGACGAGCCGATGACCGGCGGGTTGAGGACCGCGCCGAACCGGCGGAACACGCCGCGCTCGCGGAGGTCGCGGACGCGGTCGAGGAGGTCGTCGGCGTCGACCGCGACGCCCGTCTCGGCCGCGATCTCGCGGGCGACCCGCTCGAACGGACGGCGTTCGACGGGGAAGCCGCTCTGGTACTCGTCGATGAGGGCCGCGTCGACCGCGTCGAGGTCGGCCCGCCAGTCGGCGTCCAAACTCATTGCATTAGTTAGGGGGCGGGCGTACGTACGGGTTTCGGAGCCGGTCCGACGGGCTGGGGGTCCGGGCCGACCGGTCGTCAGCGGGGGACGGGCCGCGCTGCCTGGCGCGTCAGTCGTCGGCGGGGGCCTCGCCGGGCGTCGGCGCGAACGCCCGGGCGCTCTTCTCCAACTGCGCCGTCGAGCAGCCGCCGACGGTCGCGGCCTGTTCGAGCGTCAGCGTGCGGGACCGATACAGCGTGAGCGCGGTGGCGACGGATTTGGACGTCATCGGGTACGATCGATAGCTATCTGGACAAGCATATAACTCTAACGCTATTTTGACTCTGATACGGTACACTTACAGATTAGTTTTAGCGTTTATTCACATATTTTCCCACAGAACAAGACATTCGTTCATTTGTACTGTGTGAGTGAGTACCACAGATCGGGCGAGAGCGGTCGCGCCGTCCCGGCTCATCGCTCGCGCGCGGTGTTGCCGCGTCGAGTCGGAGGGCGGAGGCGGTCCCTCTCGTTCCCGCGGTGCGGGAGTCGAACGGGGGACTTTTCGTGCGAGAAGCCTAACGGAGCGTATGGCTCAGGCGACTCAGGAGTTCGGCGACTGGCCCCTCAAGCGGCTGATGACCGAGGTCTGCGGCTCCGGCCACAAGTCGGCCGACGACCTGACGCGCGCGCAGGCGACCGAGGCGTTCGAGCGCATCCTCGCGGGCGAGCCCGACCCGACGACGCTCGGGGCGTTCTGGCTCTCGAACCGCTGGAAGCGGAACACGGCCGAGGAGCTCGGCGCGTACGTCGACGTGATGTGCGACCGCGTCGAGTACGCCGAACCCGACGCCGACCCCGTCGACTGCGGCGCGAACTACGACGGGAAGGGACGGACAGCGATCCTCGGCGTTGCGGCGGGCGCGGTCGCGGCCGCCGCGGGCACTCCCGTCGTCGTCCACTCGGGCGACCGCGTGCCCACGCAGAAGCAGGACGCGTACAAACACGTCCTCGACGAGCTCGGCGTCCACACGGAGCTGACCCCCGCCGACTCAGCCGACATGGTCGACGAGACCGGCTTCGGCTTCTACTACCAGCCCGCGTTCAACCCCGCCATCGACGACCTGTTCGACCGGCGCGACCAGATGGGCGTCCGGTCGTTCGTCAACACCGTCGAGACGCTGGCGAACCCCGCCGGCGCGTCCGTCCACCTCGGCTCCTTCTACCACCTCGCGTTCGCGAAGAAGGTGGTCGACACGTTCGTCGAAAGCGAGTTCCACGACCTCGACCGCGTCCTGATGTTCCAGGGCATGGAGGGGTACGACGACGTACGCCCCGGCTACACCAAGGTCGCCGAGTGGGACGCGTCGGGCGACGACGGCGAGGGCAGCGAGGGCGCGTCCTTCGACGACTTCGAGATCGAGACCGCGGAGTACGGGATGGACCTCGAGGAAGACGACCTCGCGGTCGACGACGTCGCGACCGACTCCGCCGCGATCACCGAGGAGGTGCTGGCGGGCGAGCGAGACGGCGCCTTCGCGGACGCGGTCGCGGTCAACGCCGCGCTTCGGATCTACGCCGGCGGCGACGCCGACTCCATCGAGGAGGGCCTCGACGCCGCCCGCGAGGCCATCGACGACGGCTCCGCGCACGACGTGCTCGAAGCGATGCGGGAGTTCTGAAGGGGCGCGACGCGGGCGTTACAGTTCGCGGGCGGGCGCCGGGGGCATCGCCCGCTTGTGGGCGCTGCGCTCGTGGAGGTCGACCACGCGGTCGACGGCCTCTTCGGGCACGTCGAGTTCGCTGACCGTCGCCGACCGCGAGAGTCCGCCGTCGACGTGGACCGCGAGGATGGCGTCGACGGTGTCGTAGTCGAGCCCCATCTCCTCGGCGTCGGTCTGGCCCTCCCACATCCCCGCGGTCGGCTCCTGCATCACGAGGTCGCGGGGGACGCCGACGTGGGCGGCCAGCTGGCGCACCTGCTGTTTGTAGAGGTTGCCGATGGGGTTACAGTCGACCGCCTGGTCGCCGTACTTCGTGTAGTAGCCGGTCATCGCCTCTGCGCGGTTCCCGGTGCCGAGGACGACCCGGTTCTCGGCGTTAGCGACGAAGTAGTTCAACACGGCGCGGGTGCGGACGTAGACGTTCCCGGCCGCCATCTGGTCCGTCGCGGCCTCCGGGACCGCGTCGAAGAAAGCCTCCGCGATCGGCTGGATCTCGATCACGTCGTACTCGACGCCGAGGTCGTGGGCGACGCGCTCCGCGTCGCTCATCACGTCCGCGTCGTTCACCGCCGAGGGCATCGTGAGGCCGTGGAGGCCGTCCTCGCCGAGCGCCTCGACCGCGAGGTGGGCGGTGAGCGTCGAGTCGATACCGCCCGAGAGGCCGAGGACCGCCCCCTCGGCGCCCGCGTCGTCGACGACGTCGCTGATGAACGAGACGATGCGCTCGCGGGTCGCCGCAAGTTCGTCGTCCGAGAGGCGGAGGTCGAGCGGGGGGTCGTCCGACAGCAACACCGACTGCTCCGATGCGTGGCTCATACGTCTATTGAGGGGCCGCAGCGATTAATACCTCCGCGTTGGCCCCGTGAACTGGACGCGTGTCGGGTTCTGTCCGGTCGCCGGCGGACGCCCGGAGGGGTCGCCTACAACAGCCCCTCGCGCTCGGCGAGCAGGAGCCCTTCGAGCGTCGCGTCGTTCGTCGGGGGCTCCCGGGCGATGTCCAGCGCCTCGTCGACCGGGGGCGCTCGCGGCGCGAGGAACTCGTTGCTGTCGTGGTCGACGTCGACCGGCTCCAACCCCTCGGCGAACACGTAGCCGCGCTTGTGGCGCAACACGCCCGTCGAACACCACACCTCCTGGAGCAGCGACGTCGAGGACGGCGCAAAGCCGGTCTCCTCGGCGAGTTCGCGCGCACCGGCCTCGGTGTAGGACTCGCCGGACTCGACGATTCCGGCCGGGAGCTCCAGTTGCGTGTTCCGCACGGTGGGCCGGTACTGCTCGACGAACAGCACCCGGTCGTCGGCGACCGCGACGATCACCGTCGCGGGCGACAGCTCCGCCCAGTAGTACTTCTTCTCCGTGCCGTCGGGCTGCTCGACGCGGTCGTAACCGCCGACGAACCACCCCTCGTCGTACTCGACGACGACCTCCTCCACCGGCCACTCGGGCTCGCCCGGCAGCGAGTGGTTGCGCCCGTCAGAGAACGCGGGGAGCTCGCGGAGGTCGGCGGCCGGCGCGTCGGCGCCGGCGGGTCCCTCGTCCGTCACGGGCGGACCACCTCGGCGTGGTACATCTCGCCGCCGCGACGCACCCGCACGCCGGTCTCGGTCGAGGCGTTCGGCACCTGTTGGGTGAGCGCGTCGACCTCGTCGAACGGGGTGTGGGTGAACCACTCCTTCATCCCGTACGGCCCGGCCTGGTAGCCGTCGGAGCGCCCGTCAGGGCTCTCTATCGCACCGATCAGGTACGGGTACCGGCGGTCGGAGACGTTGTTCACGTCGGCGGCGGTGCCGTTCGTCTCGATCGGTTCGACGGTGAGGTAGTAGGGGTCGCCGCTCCCGAGGTAGCTCGGGAGCGCGCCGAGCGCGAGCAGCGCGACGACGACGAGAACGATGGCGATGAGGAGGTTCCGGGTGACCCGGCGCATGGTCGCCGTAGGGTCCCGCGGGGAATACCGGTTTCGGCCGACCGGACCGCGGTCGGCGGGACGCGACCGCGTGGGTGACGACTCGCGGTGACGCGACCGCGACGGCGGCGATTCACGGCGAGAGGGCGGCGACGCGTTTTAGCCCGAGGCCGCCCTGTTCGCGGTATGGAGTACCGGTTCGAGCTGGCGTTGTGCGCCGCGCTCGAATCGCCTGACCGGGTCGTCGCCCGCCAGCTCGGGGCGGGCGTCGAGACGCCCGGCGCGCGCATCGTCGATGTCTGTCTGCTGTCGCCGGGACCCGGCTTCGACGACCGCGCCGCGATCAGCGCCGAGCGGATCCCCGGTCCGGCCGTCGAGGCCGCGGTCGGCCCGGGCGAGGCCGTCCCCGTCGCCGACGCCTTTGACCTCCCGCCGGACCGGGCCGCAGCCGTCGTCGACCGCGCGGTCGAGGTCGGCTACCTCGAACGCGAGCGGCGGAACGGCCGGGAGGTCGTCCGCGCGACCGCGCGCTACCCGGACGACTGGGTGGGCGAGCTCGTCGCCGTCGAGAACAAGCCCGACCTCGGGACGCCGGGCGACCTGGAGGCGCAGCTCCGGTACGACGCCGCGCTCGGACTCTTCGACGAGGTGGTCCTCGCCACCGCCTCGTACGTCACCCGCGCGCACCTCAATCGGATCCCGGACGCGGTCGGCGTCTGGCGGTTCGACCCGGAGACGGGCGAGCGCGAGGTCGTCCGCGAGCCGACGCCGCTCGACCCGGCGGCGCCGGGCGTCGAGATCCGCGACGAGCGGCCCTCCCGCACGGACGTGGCGCTCGTCGGCCCCGAGGCGAAGGCCCGCAAGCGGCGGCGGGTCGCCGAGCGCGCCTACGGGAAGGGGTGGCGCCCCGACCCGCCGGCGTGCGCGCACGGCGAGACGACCGCCGACGGGCGACCGCGCTGCGCGCACTTCGACCGCGTCGTCGACCCCGGCCGCGAGTGCGGAGGCGGGTGTCCCGCGTTCGAGGCGGCCGACACGCCGGCGGCCGAGCGCGACGGCCTCCGCGACGAGCGGACGGCGTGGGTCGCGGCTCCCGAGGGGGACGGCCCGCGCCGTCAGTCCGGGCTCTCACGGTATCTGTGAGAACGCTTATACGGCGAGGGCGGGTCTCTCCGGTATGGACGAGATCGAAGACGTCTTCGTCGCGCGACTGATGTCGACGGACCTCCACACGGTGACGCCGGACACGTTGGTCGAGGACGCGGCCGCGGTGCTGCTCGAAAACGACATCAGCTCCGTGCTGGTCGTCAACGACGACGGCGACCTCGTCGGGATCCTCACCTCGACGGACTTCGTCGACATCGTCGCCAAGAGCCAACCGAAAGCCGAGACGACCGTCGAGCGGTACATGACGCGCGACCCGATCACCACCGGCGCGCAAGACGACGTGTCGGCGGTCGCCGCGACGATGCTGGAACGCGGGTTCCACCACGTCCCGGTCGTCGACGGGAAGACCCCCATCGGCATCATCACCACCTCCGACTTCGCCGCGTACGTCTCCTCGCCGGAGTCGGTCTCCGCGTAGGGCCCGCGGGCCGGCGTCCGGTCGGCGGTCGCCCCGCGCGTCTCCGTCGCGAGGCGTCCGCGACCGCGACAAGTGACGCCACTTCCTGTGGCCGTATTACCCCGGAACGCGTACGGTGGTCCGTGTCCGATCACCTACACCTCAACCTCTTCACCATGACCTCTGTGGAGCACGTCTCGCCCGGGTCGTGGCGGTACCCCGGCGACCGGTCGGCGGACTACGCCGACCGCGAGTACTGGACCGAGGTCGCGCGCACCGCCGAGCGCGGCGGCTTCGACGCGGTGTTCTTCGCCGACGTGCGCGGAATCTACGACGTGTACGGCGACGACCGCGAGACGGCCGTCGAGCGGGCGGTCCAGACGCCGGCGAACGACCCGCAGCTGGTCGTGCCCGCGATGGCGGAGGTCACGGACGACCTCGGCTTCGCGGTGACGCGCTCGACGACGTACACCCACCCCTACCAGCTGGCGCGGGAGTTCTCGACGCTCGATCACCTCACCGACGGCCGGGTGGCGATCAACGTCGTCACCTCGTACCTGGAGTCTGCCGCGGCGAACCTCGGCCTCGACGATCGGATGGACAAGGAGACGCGCTACGACCGCGCCGACGAGTTCCTCGACGTCTGCTACGAGCTGTGGGAGGAGTCGTGGGAAGACGACGCGGTCGAGGTCGACCGCGAGGCCGGGCGGTACAGCGACCCGGAGAAGGTCCACGCGATCGATTACGAGGGCGATCACTTCTCTGTGCCGGGGCCGCACGGCTGCGAGCCGTCGCCTCAGCGCACCCCCGTCGTCTACCAGGCCGGCTCCTCCGACTACGGCCGGTCGTTCGCCGCGCGCAACGCCGAGGCCGTCTTCGCCAGCCAGCCGACCGAGGAGGGCGTCGTCGAGTACATGTCGGACGTGAAGTCGCGCGCGGCCGACGCCGGGCGCGACCCCGAGAGCCTCCGCTTTTTCATCGGCGTGGTGCCGATCGTCGGCGAGACGCAGGCGCTCGCGGAGGCGAAGCACGCGGAGTACAAGCGGCACGTCGACGTCGAGGCGACGCTCGCGCTGCTGTCCGGCTTCCTCGACATGGACCTATCCGAACTCGACCCCGACCAGAAGGTCGAACACATCGAGACGGACGCGATTCAAGGGACGATGAACGCGTTCACGAAGGCGCAGCCGGACCGCGAGTGGACGGTCCGCGAAGTCGCGGAGTTCTGCGGGCTCGGCACCACCTCGCCGAAGATCGTCGGCACCCCGGAGGTGATCGCCGACGAGCTCCAGCGCTGGCACGAAGAGGTCGGCGTCCACGGGTTCAACGTCAAGGAGGTCGTCCGCCCGGACTCGCTCGTCGACTTCGTCGACCTCGTCGTCCCGGAGCTCCGCGAGCGCGGGCTCGTCCCCCCGGCCGACGCCGAGCCGCCGGGTGAGACGCTCCGCGAGCGACTCCTCGGCGAAGGACAGACGCGGCTCCGCGCCGACCACCCCGCCCGCCAGTAGCGGGAGAGAGTCCGCCGCCGAGTCGACGGGACCGGACCGCAGTCGGGCTGTTTCGGTTCCTGTTGGTCACGTGTTGTGAACATCTTGCCGCTAGCTAATACGATAACGCTGCCGCCCCCGGCACGTTTAAGTATCTACCTCCGCTTGTTTCGGGTGACGCTTCGCTTGGAGGGCCGAAGCGTCAGCGGGGACCTACTGAACGACACGCTCGTGCCACCTTTTCCCGGCACGGGTGTGCCGTTCGTTCCTTTGACTCCCGAGCTACGGGTGTTCCGTCCGTTTGCGACGACGGCGTGGTAGTGATGGAAGCGCTCGTCACCGACCGGTGCGCCCAGCGGCGTCGCACTCACGCGCGGCGGTGGATGTGGCCGACGGGCGCCAACCGATCGTTTCAGAGGTTCTCTTGCTGGTACGCGCCGTCGTACGTCCCGTCGTGGTCGGCCTCTGCGAGCACCAGCTGCGCGATCCGCGCGCCCGGCTCGATCTCGATCGGGTGTCCCACGTCGAGGCGCCCCTCGCCGACCCCCTCGTAGCCCGCGTCCCACACCGCGGTGTCGAGGGTACAGGCGTTCCGCAGCAGCGTCGAGCGCGGGAGGACGAAGCCGATCCGCTCGTCCGGGATCCGCACCGGCTCGCCGTACCGGACGACGTAGCTCCCGCGTTCGAGCCGGTAACAGTCGCCCCGCGGCTCCAGCTCCCGGCGCTCGCCCACGCGCTTCCCGTCGCGCCCGAGCCGGCCCGGTTCCGCCTGTTCGAACAGCGCGTCGACGGTGAGGTCGACGCCGTTCGGCTGTCGCTGCGCGTCGTCGAGGTCGGCGCCGGCCGCGGAGAGCGCCGCCGCGACCGCGGCTCCCGAATCGAACATGCGCGTCCGGAACCGCGGCCGAGCCTAAACGGTGTCGACCGCGCCGCGGGTCGCTCGCGCGGAAAGCAGCAGCTCTCGCCGGAGGCGGGGAGACGGTGGTTTTCGGCCGTTTCAGGCGTTTAATGACCTAAAATACTCGGCACGGCTACGTATTTCACGGTGTATGGTACCACTGTGAGTTCACAGCAAACGTTGCCGCATCGGACGATCTAACACGGTCGATCTTCGGGAAACTCGCGGGTTTTATATCCACGGGAGAGCCAACTGCGGATGATATGGGACAAACGATTACAGAGAAGATCCTCGATGAGCATCTCATCGAGGGCGAGCTGACGCCCGGCGAGGAGATCGGCATCGAGATAGACCAAGTGCTGACGCAGGACACCACGGGGACGATGGTGTGGCTCCAGTTCGAGGCCCTCGAAATGGACGAGGTCCAGACGGAGCTGGCCGCGCAGTACTGCGACCACCAGACGTACCAGTTCGACTTCAAGAACACTGACGACCACCGCTTCCTCCGCTCCGCGGCCGGCACGTACGGCGCGTACTTCTCGCGGCCCGGCAACGGTATCTGCCACCAAGTCCACAAGGAGAACTTCGCGGCGCCCGGCAAGACGCTGCTCGGCTCCGACTCGCACACGCCGACCCCCGGCGGGCTCGGCCAGCTCGCGATCGGCGCCGGCGGGCTCGACATCGCTGTCGCGATGG
>NZ_NEWI01000045.1:0-21434 GCF_002135005.1 Halorubrum sp. SD612
GACGGGCGGTGCGGAGAGTCCCGGAACGTGGAGGTGGGTGGGGAAGGTAAAAAGGGGACTACAGGGGATAGGATAGAGAGTGAGATATCACCGATAAATGTGAACACCAGAGAAAGATTTTTCGACGTGTATTTTCATCTACAGGACATGGGTATCGGTAATCCGTTATCGGGAAACGTGCTTAATCTCGTTGAGAAGTGGATTCCATCCGAAGAGTACGGACACGAAAATAAATACCAGTCTGAACTTCAGGACTATCTCGATGAAGCTCTTAACGAACAGTCCGGGGGGCTGGGCCTTGGGATGGGTGGTGGTGGAGGTGGCCACGTTGTCAGTACGGAACGGGGGACATCGTATGGGGATGTGGTAGTAGATGATGAGATCGGGATCGAGTTGAAGCGCAACTTCTCGAACTCACAAAAAAAGAAGCTACGCGGACAACTGGAGGACTACGCGGACAATTACGATTATGTCATCGCTTGTGCCTGTGGGATCGAGGATATGGATGGATGGAGAGAGCTTGAAAATAAGTTCAACAGCCGTAATAGGGGGATGATGGACATGACCGAATTTGCGTTCATAATCAAGCGACGTGAAAACATGGGAAGCGATCCTAACCGTGGTGGTAATGATGGAGGGCTGTTTGGTGGTGGGGGACTGTTTTAGATGGCGGATATCGATGTAGCTCAGCCATTGGCAGTTGCTGGAATAGTGATCGCTATTCTGGTTATAATTCAACCTTTGAGCGGCACTTTAGGAGGTATTTCGTTAAATTGGATAGGTGCTATTCTCGTCGGTATTGGTGGCCTTCTTGGTTCGGTATCCTGAGTCTTGTCGGCATCGCTGTGCGTAGTGCCGACCTCCGAAAGAAGTCCGTTGAAGTGGTATCTCGATTCGCTAACCGTTAGGAGTAGGGAGTGAAATTACGCAGTCGGCGGGCCACGAGTTCGGTAAGCATCTCGAACGTCGGCAGGCATCGCCCGAAGATACTGCTCGGTCGTCTCGATTTTCGCATGACCCATTAGCTCCTGAATGAATTTGCTGTCCATCTCGTTCTTGAGGCAGTTCATGGCGAAACTGTGCCTGAGAACGTGGGCCGTGATCTTAACCTGTGTCTTTCCTTCGGCATTATCGTAGACATCC
Source organism: Halorubrum sp. SD612 (assembly GCF_002135005.1). Lineage (NCBI taxonomy): Archaea > Methanobacteriati > Methanobacteriota > Halobacteria > Halobacteriales > Haloferacaceae > Halorubrum > Halorubrum sp. SD612. The sequence goes on from NZ_NEWI01000045.1 coordinate 1,144, forward strand.
TCCTGAAGCCCTGCGTTGTCGGCGGCTTTGCGAACAGTCCGATTGACCTGTTTCGGAGATATCTTCTCCGTCTTGTACGTCGGAAGCAGGTACTCACTGCCAGCTGTTGCCAACGACTTGCGTTCAACGTCGATCCAGCGATTCAGGAAGGTGTCTAATGTAGGCTGGTAGTACACCCTGCGGTTCAGGTGTGTCTTCTCTGCGTGAATGCTAATTTCACGTTGATCTCTGTCAATATCGCTTAGCTGTATGTCAGCAAGCTCTCCACGGCGTAATCCGGTCTGGTAGAGCATCCGAATTATGAGTTCATTTCGCCAAGTAGGAGAGGGAGCATTTTCAGCCAGAGCGGCCACCTGTTCAGGGGAGAGATACGTAATATCTTCTTTCAGTTCCTCTTTCTTTCTCCCGATATTCTTCAGATCCTGCCAATCAGATAGGTCAAGGTCATCAGATGGGTTTTCGAAATCGGGGATCGAGTAGTCTTCATCAGCCATCTCATCAAGTTCGTTGTAGAAGGCAGAGATAGCCCACCTACGGTTTCGAACAGTTCCACCGGAAAGACCACTCTGTAACTGGGTTCGGAGAAAGATTCGCAAGTCACCAGTTGTCGCCTGAAAGACGCCCTTGGAGGGACGATCTTGACGGTTGTCGTCGTATTCTTTCTCCCCGGGATTCGCTAACCACTCCGCCCATTTTTCGGCTGTGCGAGCGTATGTTTCGGCTGTACTTTCGGCCTTTTTCATGGACTGACGGCTTTCGAAGGCGTTGATAAGTGATTCTGTGTTCATGATTCGACCCTCCAGTAGTACCCAACGCTCTGACGCACTTGTCCGACCCTACTCTCTAAGTTTTCGAGGACATCCTCAACATCAGATGTGTCTGCGCCTATTCTCCCCGCTATATCCCGGGGTGTTTGTCCGACTTCTTGGGGATCAGGGTAGTCCCGACCACCGGGAGCGTAGTCCCCCGGAGTAGTGGGGAGAAGTTCAAGTAGAACCTGCTCAAGATCGTAGTTTCGCTCTGCCTCTTCCTCTCTGGCAACAGCCTCTACCTCCTCTTGTATGTTCTCCGTGACCTTCTCAAGCCGATTGAGTGATTCCAGTACCTCGGCGTTATCCTCGGTGTTTGTGTCGGCTTGTGCGGTGCGTGGAGCCGACTCCGTCTCCGCAATCTCTCGTTGTACTGCCAACCTAATCAGGTGGCTGAGACTGTTGTACTCTGGATTTTCCGCAGCATCTTCCCAATCGGATTTAACCGACTCATCAATTCGAAAGGCGACGGTGGTCTTCTCGGCCATTACCTCTCCACCGATTCGACCCTACGGTATAGTGTTTGCGCTGTTAATACACAATATATTAGTTCTACCTCAACCCGGACGTCGAGATCATCGCCGAGATCAACACCCCGGAGAGCTTCGAGACCTTCGCGGAGAGCCTGAACACCGGCCACGGCGTGATCGGGACGACGCACGCGGAGGACGTCGAGGCGCTGGCGAACCGCCTGCGCGAGCGCGACCTGCCCGCGCGCCTGCTGCGGGAGGTCGACCTCGTCGTCTTCCCGCGGCGGGTCGACGGCGAGCGGTACGTCTCGCGGGCGATCGAGCCGCTCTCCGAGGCCGCGTACGACGGCCTCGGCCCGGAGGCGACGCGGAGCCCGACCGGCGACCCGAAGCGCGGCGGTGCGGGCGTCGTCGAGGCGGGCGGGGAGTCCGTCCGGTACAACACGGTCGCGTGGCGCGACGGCGACGGGACGTTCCGGTTCCCCGGCGCGCCGGGCGGCGACGCGGACGGGGCGGCGTCGAGCGCGACCGCGGCGGGCGAAGCTCCGGGCGGCGGTCGGGACAGCGACCCGCTGTTCCGCGCCTTCGACCGGATCGCAAGCCGGACCGACCGTGACCGCGAGGCAGTCGCCGCCGAGTTCGCGTCGAAGCGTCGGTACGTGGAGTTCCTCGTGCGAGACGGCGTCGACGACCCGGACGAACTGTTCGAGTTCCTCGCCGACCTGCGTACCGACGAGGCCGCGACCGTCGAGCGCGCCGCGCGGATGATGGACCGCGACGACGGGGGCGAGAGCCGAGACGAGTCAGCGGCACGGAGGCGGCCGTGAGCCGGCGTCGCGCGACCGAAACGGTCGGCTCCGAGGCGAACAGCGCGAGCGCGGTCGGGACGTCCGCGGGCCAGTCGGACGCGGCGCACGCGGACCGAGCGGACGCGGCGAGTGTAGACGCGACAGGCGAGACGGGCGCGGACGACCCCGTCGCGGCGGGCGGGCGGTTCGCGGTCGTCGGCCGGGTCTGCTACGCGCTGTTCGCGCGCCACGCGAGCGACCGGCGGCACGACGCCGACCGGAAGCGGTACCGCGGCACCGCGCTCGACACCGGGTTCGAGACGTACCTCTCGGGGGCGTACGGGCTCTCGTGGATCGTCGCGGCCGCCGCTTTCCTGCCCGCGCTGGTCGTCGCGGCGGGCGCGGCGCCCGCGGTCGCGGCCGCGGTCGAGGCGCGGTTCGGCGCGGCGTTGCTCGCAGCAGGGTCGACGGCGACGCCGGCCCCGACGCCGGACTCGGTCGGCCCGCTCCGCACGGACCGGGCCGCGCTGCTCGTCGCTACCGGTGTCGCGCTCCTCGCCAAGCGCGCGACGGTCGCGGTGGCCGGACTCCACCTGCGGTGGGTGGTCGCGACGCGGCGGACGGACATCGAGCGCACCCTCCCGGGGGCGGTGCGCTACCTCGAACTGCTCTCCTCGGGGAGCGACGAGCCGCGGGCCATGCTCCGGAAGGCGGCCGACGGCGACGCGTACGGCGGCACCGCGACCTCGTTCCGGAAGGCGCTCAACGCCGCCCGGCTCGCGGGGAGCCTCGACGAGGGGCTCCGGCGCGTGGCGCGGGACACCCCGTCGCGGGAGCTGCTCGCGCCGTTCCTCCTCAAGTTCCGGAAACACGCTGCCACCGGCGACGAGGCGCTCTCCGAGTTCCTCGCGACCGAGCGCCGGATGCTCTCGCACCGGCAGGACCGCGCCCGGAAGCGAGCCCGGCGGTTCCTCGAACTGCTCACGGAGCTGTTCGTCGCCGTGTTGGTGTTGCCGGCGCTTCTCGTCATCGGCGCGACCGCGCTGTCGGTCGTGATCCCCGAGCTGCTCCCGCCGGTCTCGACGCCGGTCGGCGTGGTCCCGACCCGGGCGGTCGTCCTCTACGGCGCGGTCGCGTTCCTCGTCGCGTTCGGCCTCGCGGCGGCGGTCGCGGTGGGCACGCTCCGCCCGCCGAGCCAGCGGGCGAGCTACGAGGCGCCGGCGAGCCCGCGGGCGGTCCTCGCGACCGCCGGGCGCAACCCCGCGAGCACGGCCGTCGTCGCCGCGGGGCCGGCGGTCGCCCTCGCGCTCTGGCTCGCGGTCGCGGGCTACACGCTGGTCAACGTCGCCCTCGTCGGCTACGCCGCCTTCGCGGTGCCCGTCGGGCTCGTCGCGGCGCGCCGCACGCGGATCGACGACGCGAAGGACCGCGAACTCGCCGACTTCGTCCACGCCGTCTCGGGCCACGTCGCGCAGGGGCGCCCCCTCGAGGCCGCGGTGGCGGCGGTCGCGCGCGACGCCGACCTCGGCGTCCTCGACGACGACGTGGCCGACCTGGCGTTCGCGCTGCGGTCGACGACCGCGCCCGCCGACTCGGCCCGTTCGGAGCCCGGAGCCGGCTCACCGGAGGAGCCGACCGCGGTCGACCTCCGCGGGGCCGCCATCGAGCGGTTCGTCGACCGCGTCGACACGCCGCTCGCCGCGCGGACGCTCGGGCTCGTCACGGGGGCGTTGAACGCCGGCAGCGACGCCGACGCCGTCTTCGAGACGCTCCGCATCGAGGTCGGGCGGCTGTACAGCGAGCAGCGCGCGCTCCGCTCGTCGATGCAGCCGTACATCGCCGTCGGCTGGGCCGCGGCGGTCCTCGTCGCCGGCGTCGTCGCGGTCGTCAACACGCAGGTCGTCGACGCCGCGCGGCTCGCGGAGTTCGCGGCCGCGTCCGAGGCCGTGACGGAGCCGGAGGGGGTATACCCCGAGTTGGAGCGGTTCCGACTGTACGTCGTCACGCAGGCGACCGTGCTGGCGTCCGGGTGGTTCGCCGGGACCGCCGCGCGAGGGCGGTACGCCGCGCTGCTCCACTCGGGCGCGCTGGTGGCGTGCTGTTACGTGGTGTTCACCGTGGGTGGATTGGTGTGAGGCCGGAGCGATACCGGTGTGGGCGCCGCGCCGACACGAGGCTTTTCAGCCGTGCCCGCGTAGGACCGCTCCCATGGACGAGAAGACCGCCGAACTCCGCGACCTGTTCGTCGACGCCACCGGCTCGGAGACGGTCACCGAACGCCAGGAGGCGGAGCGGGGGACCCTCGTCAATCGCGACGACGCCAGCGAGGGGGTCCGCGACCTCGTCGCCGCGATGCGGGAGCGGTACGGCTTCTCGACGCCGCTCGACGACGCCGCCTACGCGCTGGTCGCCCGCGGCCGGTTCGCAGACGAGAGCGACGCGGCGGTCGCGGCGGCGATCCGCGACGAACCCGGCGATCGCGAGGACGGCGACGCCGAGGTCGATCCGGACGATATCGACGCCGAGACCGTCCGGAAGGCGCGTCTCGACCTCCACCTCGTCCGCGAGTCGGACCGTAAGGTCGGGACCGACGACGGCGCCGACCCGCCGTTCGCGTACGCCGACCTGAAGCGGCTCACCGCCGCCGGGAACTCGATCGTCGAGTGCGCCGAGGAACTGGACGCCGCGCCGGACACGGTCGCCCGGTACGCCGCCGTCGCGCGCACCGACATCGCCTCCACGCGGGCGAACGACCGCTTCCGCGACGCGTTCCGCGACCTCCTTACCGACGCCGATATCGAGGGATCGCTCGCGAGCGACGCCCGCGAGGACGGCCTCCGCGAGGCGACCGAAGACATCGAGACGGACGTGTCTTTATAGATAGTCGACGACTGAGCGGCGGCGAACACCTCCAAAGCCCCAGCCGCTCGTTTGTAAATGGATGCTGACGGATCCGTAACGAACACCTCCAAAGCCCCAGCCGCGAGGACTCGCGCGGCTCGCTGCGGTCCTCAGTCAGTCGCTGGCGCTCCTTCCTTGCGGTCCTTGCGTCGCCGTGCTTCGTCCTCGCGGCTGCCCCTTTGAGTCCCGCCCCGCACAGCACCGCAGCCTCACACCTCCCCAGCCTCGTCGCTGGCACCCTCCGCTTCGCTCCGGGGCCAGCGACTCCCTCGCGCGTGCTCCTCGCGCCCGGTGGGCGCTCGGAGGCACGCGCCGTCGTTCATTTATAAGCGAAGCCGCGGCCAGCAGCTCGCGTGACCCTCGTCCCGTTCAGCGACTTGGCCCGCGCGGCGTACTGTCCCCGCCAACTCTACTACGTTCGGCGCGACGACGAGCGAAGCGTCCCCCCGAAGGCGCGCGAGCGCATCGGACTGGCGTTCCGGTACGACGAACTCGTCGACGCGCCCGATCGGGCGCTCCGGCAGCTTCCGCTTCACCGATCGCCCGCGGCCTACCGCCGGAATCTGGACCGGCACCGAGAGCGCGAGGAGTACGGCCCCCTCGTCGACCCCGCGAGCGAGCGCGGGTTCCTCTCGGGCAAGGACTGCCACGGCACCGTTCACAAGGTGCTGGAACCGAGCGGAGGGGCGGAGGACCCGGACGAGACGGAACAGTCTCCCCCGCCGATTCCGACGCTGGTCTCGTCGGGCGAGCCGCCGGAGAACGGCGTGTGGGAGCCGCAGGCGGTCCGTGCGGTCGGGATCGCGAAGGCGCTGGCGTGGGAGCGAGAGCGCGAGCTACCGCGCGCGCTGGTCGAGTACCCGGCCGTCGGGGTCGTCCGCGAGGTCCGGCTCACGGTCCGGAAGAAGGCAGCGTACCGCGAGGCGCTCCGCGCGGCGCGGTCGATCGACGGGCCCCCGCCGCGCGTCGACGACGGCCGCTGTTCGACCTGCGACTACGCCGCCGAGTGCGGCACGCGGCGGCGGTCGCTCCGGTCGCTGCTGGGCTGAGGCGGCGCGGGCGGTGGTCACCGAGCGCCGCAAACGATCCTCACGGCGAAAACGACGTGCCGCACTCGGTAGAGGTGAACCGGAACCGGCCCTCGTCGGTGAGTTCGGTGTCGTGGACCCGTTCTTCGCCGCAGTCACGGCACTCGACGATCGACTCGATCCGGTCCCAGTTGTGGCGCGCGCCCGGCGCGCCGATCGCCCACGCGATCACCTCCTCGTCGGCGTCCTCGGGGACGAAGCCCGACTGGAACTCGCCGGGCGCGAAGCGGATCGCCTCGTCGGGGCCGACCTCGACGCGCTCGCGCTCACGCCCGGCCTCGAACGTGGCGGTGCCCGAGCGCACGTAGAATATCTCCTCCTGATCGCCGTGAGTGTGGAGGCCGCCGGAAAAGGCGTCGCCGGGCGCGAGCTCGAAGTAGTTCATCGCGACGTGGTCGGCGCCGAGCGCGCGCGAGACCGGCTTTCGGATGTCGTGAACGCCCATCGGGTTCGTGACGACGTCGACGTCGTCGATCGCGGCTCGCTCCATGGGCGTCGCTCTCGGGGGCGGGTCGTAATCCTGTCGCCGGCCGCGTGTGAAACCGCCGGCGTGTGACGCTCTCGCCGACCCGCGCCGAGGATCCCTCGGCGATACCCCGGGTCGCGGCGAGGATCGCTCGGCCAAACCTGACGCGACCCGGCAGTTTATACGTGTGTACATTGTTCGCACGGGTACGAATGACGCGAGACACTCGCGATCGTTCGGAGGATAGAGGAAGTCGCCTCGCGGCGGCTGGCCGCGAAATTCTCCGACGATAACGACTCCGGGGCACGACCGCCCCGCGGCGGCACCGACCCCGAGACCACCGCAGAGCCGACGGACTCCCTTTTGACCCGAACACCACTCACCAACCTCGACGAGGTACAGCTACTCGACACCACCCTGCGCGACGGCGAACAGATGCCGGGCGTCTCGATGACCCCCGGCGAGAAGGTCGACGTGGCCCGCGAGCTCGACGCCGCGGGCGTCCACCTGATCGAGGCCGGCTCGGCGTGTACCTCGGCGGGCGAGCGCGAGGCGATCAGCCGCGTCGCCGACGAGGGAGTCGACGCGACCGTGACGAGCTTCGCCCGCGGGGTGCGGGCCGACGTGGACCACGCGCTCGACTGCGGCGTCGACGGGGTGAACCTCGTCGTCCCCGCCTCCGACAAGCACGTCGAGACGAAGGTGGGGTCGACCCGCGACGAGGTCGTCGAGACGACCGTCGAACTCGTCGAGTACGCGACGGATCACGGTCTGTGGGTCGAGGTCCTCGGCGAGGACGGCTCGCGCGCCGACCTCGACTACCTCGAACGCCTGCTCGGCGCCGGGCTCGACGCCGGCGCGGACCGGATCTGCTACTGCGACACGGTCGGCGCGGCCGACCCCGAACGGACCGCCCGCGTCGTCTCGCGGCTCGCCGACCTCGGCCCGACGAGCCTCCACACCCACGACGACCTCGGGTTCGGACTGACGAACGTCCACGCGGGGCTGAAGGCCGGCGCCGACACCGTCCACGGCACCGTCCTCGGGGTCGGCGAGCGCGCCGGCAACGTCGCGCTCGAGGAGGTCGCCATCGCGCTCGGGGAGTCGTACGACGTCGACACGGTCGAGCTATCTCGGCTCTATCGGCTCTGCCGGGCCGTTTCAGAGGCGACCGGCGTCGCGCTCCCCCCGAACAAGGCCGTCTGCGGCGCGAACGCCTTCGCCCACGAGTCGGGGATCCACACGGACGGCACGTTGAAGGACGGGACGATGTACGAGCCGTACCCGCCCGAGACCGTCGGCCGGGAGCGCCGGCTCGTCCTCGGGAAGCACGCCGGGCGCGCGGGGGTGAAGGCGGCGCTCGCCGAGCACGACGTGGCGGTCGACGACGGCGAGCTGCGCGAGGTCGTCGCCCGCGTCAAGGAGCTCGGCGAGCGCGGCAAGCGCGTCACCGACGCCGACCTGCTCGCGATCGCCGACGACGTGCGGGGCCGCGAGCGAGAGCGCCACGTGGAGCTCGTCGACCTCTCGGCGACCTCCGGGGGCAACCTCCCGACCGCCTCGGTGCGGCTCCGCGTCGGCGACGACGAGCGCGTCGCCTCCGGCACCGGCGCCGGACCCGTCGACGCCGGGCTGGAGGCGGTCCGCACGGCGCTTTCGGGCGAGGAGGGCGACGAGTCCGACGGGGAGGGAGCGGCCGACGGCGTCGCCTTCGAGCTCGACTCCTACCACGTCGACGCGATCACGGGCGGCACCGACGCGGTCGTCACGGTCGAGGTCGACCTCTCGCGGGGCGACCGCTCCGTGAGCGTCTCGGCGTCGGACGCGGACATCACCCGCGCGAGCGTCGTCGGGATGGTCGACGGGCTCGACCGGCTGCTCGCGGCGGAGGCGGACGCGGCGGACGCCGACCCGAGCGCCGTCGCCGACGACTGAGCGCGCCGGCGTCTGACGAGGTTTTTATCCGAGGGCGGTCGATCGTCGGGTGTGAGCGTCGTCGTCGCGATCAAACCCTCGGCCCGCAAGCGGAACGCGAAGGTGGGACGGCTCGTCTTCGAGGACGGTCCCAGCCACACCTTCGAGAGCCGCGCGGCCGCCGAGCGCTGGGCGGACGACCTGTCGGCCGGCGACGGCCACGTCTGGGTCGCGAGCGCGCACCCCCGCGACGACGGCGACGCCGACTGTTACCTCGTCTCGCGGGCGACGAACGCGAAACTGGAGGCCGCCTACGACAAGCGCCGCCGCCGGCTCAGGGGCGACGCGGGGTCGGAGCAGGAGTCGCTCGGCGGCGAGCCGTAAGAGCGGGTTTGGAGGCGACCGCGGCGGCTACGACGATTTTTCGCCCGGCGCGGGGTCCGATTCGGCGCCCGATTGCGGGTCGGGGTCAGCGTCCGGGCCGGACCCGCGCGCGTCCATCATGTCCGCGGCGCGGGTCGCCCAACCCGAGTAGCGGAAGCCGGCGACGACGACGAGCGCCATCCACGCGTAGGCCGCGGACACGCCGACGTACGCGCCCGTGGGGCCGAGCCCGACGGTGCGTCCGAGCAGCCACGAGAGCCCGAGGAAGAGGCCGAACATCGCCGAGACGCGCGCGACGAGCGGGATCCGGGTCTCGCTCGCGCCCTGGAGCGACCCGGAGAGCGCGGAGAAGCAGGCGAGGGCCGCGCCGGCGAGCCCGTACACCCGCGCGAAGTCGACCGCGGACGCGACCGTCGCCGCGTCGTCGGTGAAGATCGGCACGATCCGCGGCGCGCCGATCACGAGCCCGAGCCCGATCGTTCCGACCGTGAGCACGCCGAGCCCGGCGACGGCCCAGCCGTCGAACCGCGCGCCCGCCGGGTCGCCCTCGCCGAGCGCCTGGCCGACGAGGACCGACGCCGCGACGTTGTAGCCGCGCGAGAGCGGGCCGGTCACCTGCTGGTAGACCCGGCGACCGATCTGGAAGCCGGCGTTGACCGACTCGCCGAAGCCGAGGAGGAGCGCGTTGAACGGGAACTCGGCGATCTCCGAGCCGAACCCCTCCAGCACGCGCGGGGCGCTCACCACGAGGAGCTGCTTCGCGATGGTGAGGTCGCGCGGCCACGCGAAGTCGGCGTCGGTCCACGACCCCCAGATGGCGAAACAGAGCAGCCCGGCGGTGAGTACGTTCGCGGTCGCGGTCGCGAGACCGACGCCGAACACCTCCAGCCGCGGGAAGCCGAACAGGCCGAGACCGAGGACGACGGAACCGGCGATGTTGACGGAGTTGGCGGCGATGTTGACGTACATCGGCGTGCGGGTGTCGCCGGTTCCCTGGAGCGCGCGGGCGCCGACGAGGGCGACGTGGCGCGCGGGGGCGGTCGCGAACACGATCGCGAGGTACGTCGACCCGAGGTCGACGACCACGGGCGAGGTCCCCTCGCCGACCAGACGGCCGAACACGTCGATCGCGAGCTCGCCGAAGAGGACCCCGAAGAGGACGAACGGAATCCCGGCGAGCGCGCCGAGTACGATCGCCTGCGTCACCGCCTCGTCGCGGTTCTCAGCGGCGCCCGCGCCGGTGTCCTGCGAGGAGAGCGCGATGGCGCCGCCGCCGAGGCCGAGCCCGATCCGCAGCGGGAACCGGGCGTACAGGTCGGCGAGGCCGATCGCGACGACGGCGGCCGGGGAGAACAGCGCGGTGACCAGGATGTCGGTCGTCCGCATCGCGGTGCGGAACGTCTGCTCGGCCATCACGGGCCACGCGAGCGAGAACACGCGCTTCCAGACGCGCCGCAGCCGCGGGAGGTCCATGCGTCGGTCCCGACGAGCGCCCGCGGTTTCTACGTATCGGAGCCGGCCGAGTCGGCCGGTGCGTGCGGGAGCGTCACCGTGAACCGCGCTCCCCCGAGCGACGACTCGCCGGTGTCGAGGGACCCGTCGTACGCCTCCGCGAGCGTCGCGACCAGCCGCAGGCCGCTGACGCCGCCGTCGCTCGCCCCGCCGACCGCCTCGTCGGTCAGGAACGACCCGTCCCGTACCTCCGGGGGAAGCCCCGGACCGTCGTCCTCGACGACCAGCGCGACCCCGTCGTCGCCCCCGAGGCGCGCCGCCTCGTCGCCGTCGGCGCGGACGGCGACGCGGACGGTGACGCCCGGACCGCCGTGTTCGACCGCGTTCTCGACGAGGTTATGGACGATCGACCGCACGCCGTCGTTGGCGGCGACGGGGGCCGCGTCCGGGAGGTCGGTCTCGATCGCCGCCGATTCCCCGTCGGCGACCCCCGCCAGCACGTCTCGGGTCGTGTCCGCGAGATCGACGCGGCTGGAGTCCGCGTCGCCGAGGATCGCGTCCGCGACCGCGCTCGTCGCCTCGATGCGTTCGAGCCCCTCGCTCGCCTTCGCCGCAACGGTCTCGGCGTGACCGGAGCCGTCGGGGTCGTCGAGCAGGTCGGCGTAGCCGCGGATCGTCGAGAGGTCGTTTCGGAGGTCGTGCCGCAGGAGGTGGTTGACGAAGGAGACGGCCCGGACCGCGTCCCGCGCCCGGCGCGCCTCCGCCGACTGCCGGACCGCGTAGTACCCCGCGATCGCGCCGCCGAGGCTCCCGACGCCGGCGGCGACGAGCATCGGGAAGGCCGGCTCGACGAGCGGACGGCCCTCGAAGGCGCGCACGGCGAGCGTCGCGGCGAAGGCGGCGACGGCGAGGACGGTTCCGGTGGCGGTCCACCGCGCGACGCGCTGCTCCTCGCCGGGCGAGAGGTCCCGGCGAGCGATCCGGCGGCCGGCGACGAGGACCGCGACCGCGATCCCGCCGTCGAGCGCGAACGCCAGCAGCGGCCCGGCGGAGCTCCCGATGGCGCCGATCTCGGCGCCGTGGTGGACCGCGGCGGCGACGAGGAGGCCGGCTCCGATCAGGGAGACGGCGCGGTGGCCGCGCAGCGTAGACATTACGAATCCGACCGCGGAAGCGAGTAAAACGGTTGTGGATTCGTCGGGAGGCCGGCCGCAGCGCGGCGAGAGAGACGCCGCGGGGAGCCGTCCGAACGTTGAAAGCCGCGAGCGACCCACGGCACCCATGGACGTCTTCGTGTACGGGACGCTGACCGAACCGGAGCGGGTCGCCGAGGTCGTCGACTCGTTCGTCTTCGTCGGCTCCGCGACGCTCGACGGCCTCCGGCTCGTGGAGGGGCGGTACCCGACGCTCGCGCCGGGCGGCGAGACGGGGGGCCGACTCCTCCGGACGGAGGCCGTCGACGCGCTCGACGCCTACGAGGACGTCGGGGGCGGACTGTACGTCCGCGAGACCGTCCCGCTCGACGCGCCGGCCGACTACCCCGACGCCGCCGCGGTGTACGTCGGCGACCCCGAACGCCTCGACGCGGACGCGACGTGGCCCGGATCCGGCCCGTTCCCCAACCGAGTGCGCTCCGTCCTCGACGCCCGCGACGTGCGGGTGCGACTGACCCCCCGAGATACCGTCTGACGGGCGGATGACGGCGCCGCTGTCGTGCGGTTTCACTTTCGCTCTGGTAGCCCCACCTTTTTGTATTTCCGTCGCATCGTTTCACTCGCACGTCACACGCGTGCATTCCCCCTTTCACCGACCGCGAGCCGTCGGCTCGACGTGCCGGGCCGCCCGGCGGCAGGCAGTCGGCACACGGCGACCGCGGCGGGTGCCGTCGACCGTCCCGTGGACGGTCGCCCCCGACCGGAACCGATTAGCGGGCGGCGCGGCGACGGGGTGGCATGCTCAGTCTTGCCCACATCCGCGAGGCGCGCGAGCGGGTCTCGGGCGTCGCCCGCCACACGCCGCTTGAGCGGTCGCGCTCGTTCTCCGAGATGAGCGGCGCGGACCTCCACCTGAAACTGGAGAACTTCCAGCGGACCGGCGCGTTCAAGATTCGCGGCGCGATGAACCGGATACAGACGCTCTCGGAGGCGGAGCGCGAGGCCGGCGTCGTCACCGCGAGCGCCGGGAACCACGCGCAGGGCGTCGCGCTGGCGGCGAGCCGCGCTGGCGTCGACGCCACCGTCGTGATGCCGAAGTTCGCGCCCGTCTCGAAGGTGAAGGCCACCCGCGGGTACGGCGCGAGCGTTCGCCTGGAGGGCGTCGACTACGACGAAGCGCAGGCGTACGCGCACCGGCTGGAGCGCGAGGAGGACCGGACCTACGTCCACGCGTTCGACGACCCCGTGGTGATGGCCGGACAGGGGACCCTCGGCTTGGAGATCGTCGACGACTGCCCCGACCTCGACACGGTCGTCGTCCCGATCGGCGGCGGCGGCCTGATCTCGGGCGTCGCGGTGGCGATCAAAGAGCAGCTGCCGGACGTGCGCGTCGTGGGGGTCCAGGCGGAGGGTGCGGCGTCGGCCGCGAAGTCGCTCGAGGCGGGCGAGGTCACGGAGATCGACAGCGTCGACACGATCGCCGACGGGATCGCGACGCGGTCGGTCGGCGAGGAGACCCTTGAGGTCATGGCCGAGTACGTCGACGAGGTCGTCACCGTCGACGACCGCGAGATCGCCTTGGCCCTCACGCTGCTCTTGGAGCGCGCGAAGACGCTCGTGGAGGGCGCGGGCGCGGTCGCGCTCGCCGCCGTCCTCTCGGAGGCGTTCGAGTACGACGACGGCGAGACGGTCGTCGCCGCGCTCTGCGGCGGTAACATCGACCTCAACCGCCTCGGCACCGTGGTCCGGCGCGGGCTCGTCCAGATGGGCCGGTACCTCAAGATCACGATCGACCTGAAGGACCGACCCGGCGAACTGGAGCGCGTCTCCAGCATCGTCGCGCGCACCGGCGCGAACGTGTACGCGGTCCACCACGACCGAACCTCGCGGGACGTGGCCGTCAACGCCGCCGAACTCGAACTCGAATTAGAGACCGACGACGCCGAACACGCCGCCGACATCGTCGACGCACTCGAAGCGGAGGGGTACGACGTGGAGATTCTGTCCTGAATCGGTCGGCGATGGCGACCATTTACAAATAGAACTACGGTGGCGCGTGCCTCCGAGCGCCCGGAGGGCGCGAGGAGCGCGCGCGAGGGAGTCAGTCGCCCGGAGCAACGCGGAGGGCGACTGACGAGGCTGGGGAGGTGTGAGGTGCGGTTGCTGTGCGGGGTGGGATTCAAATGGGCAGCCGAGAGACGGGCACAGGCCACGCAAGCACCGAAAGGAGCGAGCAGCGCGAGCGACTGAGGGACACAGCGAGCGTGCGCCCGCCTCTCGGCTGGGGCTTTGGAGGCGGCCACCGCCGGTCGATTGTCAGTTGTTCATAAGCGAGCAACTGGGAGTTCGGCTACGATAGCTCGCCCGATTCACTCCGACGAGTCCGTCGAGTTGCTCCCAGAATCGGGAGCCGAAACGCTGCCGCTCACGCTCGTCGACCCGCCGAGGAGCGAGGAGTCCGAGTCGCCGCGCAGCGTCGTGACCGTCTCGCCGTCCTGTTTCACGATCAGGGTCCACGGGTCGTCGCCCGCGGGAATCCGCACCGTGCCGTTGTAGCGGACGACGCCGGAACACGACCGCGGCGCCGCGTCCGTCTCCTCGGTCGGAACGTCGAGCACGTAGGCGGACTCGTTCACCCGCTCGAACGTCGGGCCGCCGATCGCGTGCGAGGGTCCCGGCAGCGAGACGTTTCTGGAGTACGTGATCTCCGTGTTCTCGGCGCTGGCGACCACCGACGTCGAGCTGTTCGCCGAGAAGTCGTCGGGACAGCGGACCTCGTCGGTATCGAAGTGGAGCAGCGCCGGCGGACCGCTCGCCCCGCCGAGGAGGTCGCCGGGCCCTCCCGACACGGGGCCGGCGAGGGCGACGGCACTACCGGTCACGAACAACGCGAGCGCAGCGGCGGCGACGACCAGACCGCGTCTGTTCATCACGTTTCCAACGACGGGAGAGGCGGAAATAGTACCGCGTATAACTCAAAGAGGGGTTTGCGTCACCGATCGCGTCACGGGTGTGGACGGAGCCGTCGAGACGGCGAATCGAACGCGTCGGAACCGACGGACCGCGCTTCAGTCGTCCGCGGCCGCGGCGTCGAGCTCGCCTTCGTATAGCTCGCCGGCGCGCTCGCGCTCGGAGAGGTACTCGTCGGCGTCGAGCGCGGCCTTCACGCCCATCCCGCCGGCGGTGGCCGCCTGCTGGTAGTGGAAGTCGACCACGTCGCCCGCGCCGAAGAGCCCCTCGACGCCGGTCCGGGTCTGGCCGCCGCCGCGGCCGCCCTCGGTGAGCAGGTAGCCGTCGTCGTCGGTCTCGATACCGGTGCCTTCGAGGAAGTCGGTGTTCGGCGTGTGACCGATGGCGTAGAAGACGGCCCCCACGTCGAAGTCGTACTCGTCGACCGCGTCGGCGGTCGCGGGGTCGTCGAGCTTCCCTTTCGGGTGGCCGTCGGGGTGTTCGACGAGGGTCACGCGGTCGATGCCGTCCTCGGGGGTGCCGTGGATCTCGGTGAGCTCGGTGTTGAGGAGGAGCTCGATCTCGCCGTCTTCGACGGCGTCCATCGTGCGCTCGATCCACACGTCCTCGGCGCGGAACTCCTCGCGGCGGTGCGCGATGTACACCGTGTCCGCGAACTTCGTCAGGAAGTTCGCCTCCTCCATCGCGGCGTCGCCGCCGCCGACGACGAGCATGTCCTCGTCGCGGAAGAACGCGCCGTCGCAGGTCGCGCAGGTGGAGAGGCCGTAACCCATCAGCTCCTCCTCGCCGGGGACGCCGAGCGTCCGCGCGCTGGCGCCCGACGCCGCGATGACGGCGTCGGCGGTGTACACGTCGCCGTCGGTGAGCGCGACGTGGAAGTGGCCCGCGGGCTCCTTCGAGACGTCCTCGATGACGCCGTTTCGGGTCTCGGCGCCGAACTTCTGCGCCTGCTCTTTCATGTCGTTGATCAGCCCCGGCCCGGAGATCCCCTCGGGGAAGCCGGGGTAGTTCTCCACGTCGGTCGTCAGCGTGAGCTGGCCGCCCGGCTCGTCGCCCTCGACGAGCAGCGGGTCGTTGTTCGAGCGCGCGGCGTATATGGCCGCGGAGAGACCCGAGATACCGGTGCCGGCGATGATGAGTCGGCGGTGTTCGACGATGTCGTCGGTCATTACCTACAGTTGGCCGCCGCGTCGTATGTACGTTGCGACCGTTGCGCGATTCCCGCACGACCGCCCCGCCGATGCTGCCGCGGACTTGCCCGCCGGACCGCCACCGACCCGCTCGGCGAACTGCTGCGGACCCGCTCGACGAACTGCCGCGGACCCGCTCACCGCACCGCGACGAACACGCTCCGGTCGTCGCCGGGGCCGTACCCCGAGGACACGTCAACGTCGTCGAACCCGGCATCTGCGAGCGCGTCGCCGATCCGCTCGTCGGCGAACGGCGTCATCCGGCGCCGGTCGGTGAACGGGTCGCCGTCGGGGGTGAACGTCACCGCGCGCCAGTCGAGCCGGCCGTCGTCGGTCGCGACGTGGTGCGCGACGCGGACGTACCAGAGTTCCCCATTTGCGTCGTGGCCAACGTCGAGACCCGGGGAGTTCCCGTCGGACGGCAGCGGGGAATTATCGAAGACGAGGACGCCGCCGGGCCGGAGTCGGTACCGGAGCGCGGCGAGCGCGGGGTCGAGGTCGCCGGGCCCGAGGTGGTTCACGACGCCGCGGATGGCGACAGCGGCGTCGAACGGTTCGGTGTCGCGCAGGTCCGGCTCCGGGAGCCCGGTCCGGTAGATCGAGACGGCGTCGGCGGGGCACTTCTCCCGCGCGACCGCGAGCATCCCCTCGTGGACGTCGATCGCGGTCACGTCGACTCCGCGGGCCGCGAACCGGCGCGTGTGCTCGCCGGTTCCGCAGCCGACCTCCAGCAGACGCTCGGGGTCGACGCCGCGGTCGGCGAGCGCGTCGAACACGAAGCCGGCGTCGCGGTCGTAGTCCCACTCCGACTGGATCGCGTCGTACAGCCGCGGGCGCTCGTCGTAGAGGCCGTCGGACATGGCGGGAACAGGCGCTATCTCGGCGCCCGGTGATGAGTGTCTTACGCCGCCTCGGGACCGGTTCGCACGACGGCGCCTCAGTCCGTCGGGAACTCCGGCGGAAGCCCGGTCGGCTGCGCCGGCGCGTCGTCGAGGGCCTCGAAGAAGCGCCCGGCGACGAACTCCTCGACGACCTCGGGCAGCGACTCCGACTCGTCGACCGCGGAGAGGATGCCGAGCGGGACCTGCGCGCCAGCCATCGAGGCGTGGCCCCCGGCCGACCCCGCGGGATCGAGCGCGTCGCGCAGCAACTCGCCGGCGTCGACCTCGGCGCCGCGGGCGCGGGCAGAGCCGTAGATCACGCCGTCGGTGTAGCCGTAGACGAACGTCACTGTCACGTCCTCCAGGTCGAGAAGCCGATCGGCCGCCTGCGCGAGCGCGTCGCGGTCGGTTATCTCGCCGACGCAGGAGGCCGCGACCGACCCGCGCACGTCGCGGTTCTCGATGGCGGCCGCGAGGACGCGGAGCGTCTCCGGGCTCACGCTCGGGCTCTCGACGCGTTCGAGCGTCGACTCGTCGGCGTGCGCGAGCAGCGCGGCGGCCGCCTCGAAGTCGTCGGTCGCGGTCGCGCGGGTGAAGTCCTTCGTGTCGATCCGGATGCCGTACAGCAGCGACGTGGCGAGTTCCCGGTCCGGCGCGATCCCGTACCGCGAGAGGTACTCGGCGATGAGCGTGCTCGTCGCACCGACGTCGGGCCGGATGTCGACGAACGATCCCGCGACCGGCCCCCGCGGCGGGTGGTGGTCGACGACCACGTCGACCGGGTGGCCCTCGGGGAGGCTGTCGTTGATCCCGGCGCGGGAGTGGTCGACCAAGGCGACGCCGCCGTACTCGTCGAGGTCCACCCCGTCGAACGACCGGAGCCCGATGTCGAGGAGGTTCACCAGCGCGCGGTTCTCCTGATGGGAGATGTCGCCGCCGTAGCAGGCGTCGGCGTCGACGCCGATCGACTCCGCGATCCGCGCCAGCCCGAGCGCGCTGGCGATGGCGTCCGGGTCGGGGTTGTCGTGCGCGACGACCAACAGGGGCCCCGAGAACCCCCGGAGCGTCGCGAGCAGCCGGGCCGGCTTCTCGCCGTCGTCGGCATTGGCGCGCGAGAGGGCCGCCCCGGGGGAGGCGCCGCGACCGTCGGCGAGTCCGATCGCCTCGGAGACCCGATCGACGACCGCCTCGACGGGGTCGACCACGCGGTCGGCGACCGCCTCGACCGCCGCCCGCTGCTCCTCGGTCGGCGCCGTACCGAGGTGCGCGACGATCATCGCGTCCGGGTACCTGTCCCGAGCGGCGCGCGCGGCGGCGACGTTGCGCGCGGGGTCGTCGCTCGCGACCAGCACGACCGCGGCCGAGTCCGGATACGTCGCGGGGTCGGAGGGGTCGGCCTCGACGGTGGCGACGTTGCGGTCGCGCAGCGTCGACACCCAGCCGGTGTCGTCCGTGATCGCCACCAGGTCGTCGCGGTCGCCGCGCTCCTCGCGGGCGCGCTCGACGAGCGCGTTCCCGACCGCGCTACAGCCGAGCAGCAGGCGCCGGGTCATACCGGCGCGAGGGGATCGCGAGGCAAAACGCTGCCGTCGGCGCGGCGCGGGGCCGCTCCCGGGCCGAGCGGGCGCCGATGCCGAGTCACTCCGGGTCCTCCCCGTCGCGGAGCGCGCCGTTCGCCGCCGCGGCGACGTCGACCGCCGCGCGGTTCTCGGCCACGTCGTGGACCCGGACGATGTCGGCGCCGCGGTCGGCCGCGAGCGCGGTGCCGGCGACCGTCGCGTGCTCGCGGTCGTCGGCGTCGCGCCCGACCGCGCCGTACAGCGACTTGTGGGAGTGGCCGACGAGGACCGGGCAGCCGAGCGCCGCGAACTCGCCGCAGCGCGCGAGCAGCTCGAAGTCCTCCGCGGGCGACTTCCCGAAGCCGATCCCGGGGTCGACGATGACGCGGTCGCGGTCGATGCCCGCCGTGTCGGCCAGCGCGAGGCGCTCGCGCAGCGCGTCGACGACCTCGCCGACCACGTCGTCGTACTCGGGGTCGGCGTCCGGGTCGACCGGCGCGTCGAGGCTGTGCATCACGATCACCGGGCAGTCGGCGTCGGCGACGACCGACCGCATCGCCGGGTCCTCCAGCCCCGTCACGTCGTTGATGATGTCCGCGCCCGCCTCCAGCGCCGCCCGGGCGACCGCCGGCTTGCGCGTGTCGACCGAGACGAGCACGTCCCCGGACCCGACCGCGGGCACCGACTGGATCGCCTCGATCGTCGGGACGACGCGCTCGATCTCCTCGTCGGCCGGGACCGGGTCCGCGCCCGGACGGGTCGACTCGCCGCCGACGTCGACGATGTCGACCCCGGCGTCGACCATCCGCTCGACGCCCGCGACCGCGTCGTCGAGGTCGGCGTGGCGCCCCCCGTCGTGGAAGGAGTCCGGCGTGACGTTGAGCACGCCCATCACGGCGGTCCGGTCGCTCCACGGGAACTCCGGGGCGGACTCGTCGCCCTCGGAGCTCCGACCGCCGTCCGGCGCATCGATCCCAGCGGCCGCGGCGAGGTCGGCCGCCACACCCCCGAGCCCGCCGCCGTCGCCCGCGGCGAGGCGGTCGACGAGCGCGCGGAGCTCGGCGACCGTTCCCGCGACGGTGACGGGGACGTACTCGCCGCCGGCCCCCCGGTCCTCGTTCGCGCCGAGCCCCCCGAGCGCCGCGTCGCCGCCGACGATCCGCGCCGCGGCCGCGACGCGCTCGGCCCGATCGCCTCGTAGCCGGAGCGTGAGGGTGCGGTGGTCGACGCCGTCCCGGTGCGCCGCGATCCCGTCTGGTTGAACGCCGGCCGTGTCGAGCGCGTGGGCCGCGCCGTCGACGCCGCGGACCGTCCGCTCGCGGACCGTTCGCATCCGCGCCGCCCGGGCCTCGGCGACCGCGAACAGCGAGCCGACGAGCAGCACGCAGTCGTCGGGGTCGGCCCGGTCGACCGCGGTCGCGAGCGCGTCCGCCACGTCGTCGCCCGCCGTCACGCGGTCGATCCCCGCCGAGCGGAGCGCGACCGCGAGCACGTCGGGGTCCTCGGCGCGGTCGAGCGCGGGCCGGCAGGTGACCGCCGACGCCGCGTCGGGGAGCGCCGCGGCGGTCTCGGCGTGGTCCTTGTCGTGCATGGCGCCGTACACGAGGTGGAGGTCGTCGTAGTCGTACTCGTCGAGCGTCGCCGCGAGCGTGCGGGCGGCAGCGGGGTTGTGGGCGCCGTCCAGCACCGTGAGCGGCGCCGTCTCCAGCACCTCGAACCGCCCCGGCCACGTCGCCCGCGCGAGGCCGTCGCGCACGGCTCGGTCCGCGAGGTCGGCCTCCAGCGCCCCCGCCGTCCGGTCCGCGAGCGCGACGGCGACCGCCGCGTTCGCCGCCTGATGAGCGCCGACGAGGGGGATCCGGTAGGTCCCCTCGCGCTCGCCGGCGAGCGATATCTCGGCGTTGGTGGCGCTGACGCGGCCCGCGTAGGTCGCCGCGAACGCGGGCGGTCCTTCGGCCGACTCCCGCTCGTCCGTATCGCCGTCGCCGGTCACCCGCGTCACCGGCGCGCCGGCCTCGCTCGCGACCTCGCGGACCACGTCGAGCGCCTCGCCGTCGCAGGCGGTCACGAAGGGGGCGTCGGGGCGGGCGATCCGCGCCTTGGTGCGGGCGATCTCGGCGACCGTGTCCCCGCGGACCGCGGTGTGTTCCAAGGAGACGTTCGTCACGGCCGTCCCGACCGGGTCGCCCCCGCACGTTGCCTCGTACTCGCCGCCGAGGCCGAACTCCAGCACCGCGACCTCCACGCGCCGCCCCGCGCCCCACC
>NZ_NEWI01000046.1:0-21374 GCF_002135005.1 Halorubrum sp. SD612
CATGGCGTTCAGCGAGTGTGTCAAGATTGTCTCCCTGCTTTCGGCCGATCGCCGCGAGAACACGTTCTCGCGGGATCTCTCCCGCTGTTTGCTCACGTAGCTCGTGAAGTTCTTCCAGAGTGATTCCGTCCAACCGACCCATTACTATAGAATACGACTATATTGGGAAATACTTTCGCACGACCGTATGAGTCCCACCCCGCACCGCTCCGCACAGCACCTCTCACCTCCCCAGCCTCGTCAGTCGCCGGAGCGAAGCGGAGGCGACTGACTCCCTCGCACGCGCTGACTCGCGGTCGCCCTCGGCGACCGCTCGCAGGCGCGCGCCGACAGCAGCGGCGGTCGATTATTTCAGCGCCTCGACGAGGGCCGCGCCCTCGACGTACGGGATGTCGCGGCGGGCCGCGTAGGCGGCGGCGTCCGCGGGCGAGAGCGCGTCGCCCGTCTCGTCGTCGAGCATCTCGCAGACCACGGCGGCGGGCGCGGCGCCCACCGCCTCGGCCATCGCGAGGCCGAGTTCGGTGTGACCGGTGCGCCCCGAGAGCCCGTCGCGGTCGCCGCGCAGGACGTGAACGTGACCCGGCGCGCGGAACTCCGCGGCGAAGTCCTCCGGGCCGTACCCGCCCGGGTCGCCGCGGACGCGGCCGGCCGCGTTCGCCACCTCGGCGATGGTCTTCGCGCGGTCCGCGTCGGTGATCCCGGTGAACGTCTCGCGGTGGTTCACGGGTAACGAGAACGAGGAGCGGTCGTCGTAGTCCGGGTCGTCGTCGACCGCGGGGTGGTCGAGCGCGTCAGCGAGGAACGGGAGGTCGAACGCGTCGCCCACCGCGTCGCTCACGGCCACGCAGATCAGGCCGCCCGCGTCGTTGCGCATGTGCGCGACTGCGGCCTCGTCGACCGCGCCCGCGGGGTAGACGATGTCTGTCTCCCCCTCACGGTCCGCGAAGTCGTGGACGCAGACGGGGTCGCCGGCGCGGAAGGCGTCAAGCGCGCGCTCGACCGCGTCGGCGTCGTCCGCGGGCTCGATCCCCTCGGTGGCGTCGGCCGATTCCGCTCCGCCCGCGCTCGCCTCCGGGTCGGCGTCGACGTCGGCGCGCATCAGGCGACCTCCGTCTCGGCCGCGACCGATCCGGGCTCGTCGGCCCGGCTCGTCGGCTCGACGCGGACCTCCACCGCGTCGCCGTCGGCGAGGTCGAGCGCGTCGCGCAGCCGGTCCGGCGCGATCAGGTCGAGCTGGTCGTCGTCGTGGTGGGTCCGATCGGGGACGATGGCGTGGACCTCCTCGTAGCGCTCGTCGCCCGCGACGAGGGTGACCCCGTAGCAGGTGGCCGCGCCGTAGGTGCGCTCCTCGCTCTCCCACGCGTCGATGGGCACGGCGTCGATACCGGCCATCTCGCCGCGTCGGCGGACGCTCTCCTCGGTGAGGTCGACGTTGAGCGTGCCCGGGAACGGGTCGTAGCCGAGGCGCTCGCGGAACTGCTCGGCGTAGCCCGAGAGCGTGATGTAGTGGCGCCCCTCGCCCATCCCGCCGGTGACCGACCCACGGAGCGAGAGTCCGACGTCCGACTCGAACAGCCGGCGGTAGTCGGCGTACTCCGCGCGGAGCGCGGCTTCGCCCGCGTCCGTCACGCGGACCCACTGCCCGTCACTGACCACGTCGCGCTCGACGTAACCCGCGGATTCGAGGGTCTGGAGGCGCCGAGAGGCGGTCTGCGTTGAGGCGTCGAGCCGGTCACCGAGCGCCGCACACGACACCTTCGTCTCGGAGAGCCCGCCGACCAGCCCGACGTGCTTGAGGGCCGCGAGCGCGGCCGAGTCCACGTCGGTGTCCGCGTCGGTCGCCGTCGCGTCTGACATACCTTACAGTCGGTCGTCCGCGGGCAAAAGAGTAACGAATGTGGTACGCATCTCAAAAACGTTATGCGGTCGTAGAGCCGACCAAGAACCGCAGGATAAAACAGTTCGCCCGCTGGACATGTAACCCCGTCGGTGCCGGCCGGCTTCGCGATGTTTCGGTTCCTCGACCGAACCGATTCGGCCGCCGGATGCGAGCGACTCCCGCACGGGTCGTCGAAAGGTAAGGTACAAATACGAACGGCGATTGGTTCGTCGTGAGGGCTCGTAGATCAGTGGCAGATCGCTTCCTTCGCAAGGAAGAGGCCCGGGGTTCAAATCCCCGCGAGTCCATGTTTTCCGCCGCGAGCAAGGTCGTGAGCGGCGCAACCCGCGCAGCTCGCGCGGTCCCGTTCGTTGATCCTCACGAGACCCCTGTGAGCCCACTCGACTCCCGTTTCGGTCGTTCCGACCCGGTTCGCACGCTGGATCTCTCCCGTTGGAAGCGATTAAATACCCTCGGCGAATCCGTCGGCGTATGAGCGTCTCTGAGATACTCGAGGGAACCAACCTCACGCACCGTCAGATGGGGGTAATCATGGTCGGGTGGATCCTGTTGGTCTCGGTGATCGCCGTCGGTCTGCTCCTGTACACGTCGACGCTATAACCGGCTTCCCGACCGGTCCGGCGGGCGCGGCCCGAGTGCGAGGCGCTTTCTGCGTCCCGTCAGACCTCTCGGAACAGCGTTCGTCGTCGTCGTCCGCCTCGGGACGCCGCCGACGCCCCGCACTCTCGGCAACCGCGGCGGGTACCCCCGAGGTTATGAACGGACCCGCCGAACCCGCGACTCACATGGACGCCGCCGAGCGACGGATAGTCGGATTCACCGCGGGATCGCACGGGCTCGTCCACACATACGAGCTGTCGATCCCCATCCTGTTGACGGTGTGGGTGGGTGAGTTCTCGACGACGGCGGCCGCGCTCGGCGTCGTCGTCACGCTCGGCTACGGGCTGTTCGGGGTCGGTGCGCTGCCGGGCGGTATCCTGGTCGACCGTTTCGGGTCGAAGCCGCTCATCCTCGCCTGCCTCGCCGGGATGGCGGGCTCGTTCCTCGCCGTGAGCCTCGCGCCGACGCTCCCCGTCCTCGCCGTGGCCGTCGCGATATGGGGACTCACCGCGAGCGTCTATCACCCCGCGGGGCTGTCGCTGCTCTCGACCTCGGTCGACCAGCGCGGGACCGCGCTCGGCTACCACGGGATCGGCGGGAACCTCGGGATCGCGCTCGGTCCGCTGGCGACCGCGCTGCTGCTCTTGGCGTTCGACTGGCGGCTCGTCACGGCCGCGCTCGCGCTCCCCGCGGTCGCCGTCGCCGCGTACGGCGTCACCGTCGACGTGGACGCGGCGCTCTCGTCCGCGGACCCCGAGCCGGGAGCGTCGGCCGCCGACGGGGGTCCGAACGGGGACTCGACCGGCGGCGCGAGCGGCGATGTCTCGCTGTCGTCGGTCGCGACGGACACTCGGATCCTGATCGCCGGGGGGTTCCTGCTCGTGTTCGCGTTCGTCACGTTCAGCGGGCTCTACTACCGGATGTTCCTCACGTTCCTGCCGGACCTCCTCGGCGACGTGCTCGGCGGGCTCGTCGACCTCCAGTTGGTCGACCCGGAGAGCCCGTACGCCGATCAGTTCGACGCGGGACGGTACCTCTACGTGGCGGTCCTCACGGTCGGCGTGTTCGGCCAGTTCCTCGGCGGTCGGATCGCTGACCGCGTGCCACCGGAGCGCGGGCTGACGGCGCTGATGGGTATCCTGTCCGCGCTCGCGCTGCTCTTCATCCCCGCGACGGGGACGATCGCCACGTTCGTCGCGGTGTCGCTCGCGCTCGGCGTCGCGCTGTTCACCGTCCAGCCGCTCTCGCAGGCGACGGTGGCGGCATACTCGCCCAGCGAGGCGCGCGGCCTCTCGTTCGGCTACACGTACGTCGGGATCTTCGGGATCGGCGCGCTCGGGTCGACGCTGGCCGGAACGGTACTCACCCGGGCCGGCCCGTCGGAGCTGTTCGTCGTGCTGGCGATCATCGCGGCGCTCGGCGCGGTGTCAGCGACGGCGGTGTCACGCTTTGCGACGCGACGGGACTGATCCGGGGCGCCGCCGGTCAGTCCGCGCCCCCGTCGCGGTCGCCTTCGTCCTCGGCTGAGTCGTCGTCGCGCGCTCGTTCGCCGGAATCGTCGTGATCGTCCGCCCCGTGGCCGTTCGCTTCCCCTCTTCCGTCGTCCGCCTCGCCCTCCCCGTGGTCGCCCGCTCCTGCCGCTTCGTCGTCCGCCTCGCCCTCCCCGTGGTCGCCCGCTCCTGCCGCTTCGTCGTCCGCCTCGTACTCCTCGTGATCGCCTCTTTCCCCTCCGTCGTCCGCATCTCCGTCGTGCTCTCCCTCCGACTGGACATCGATCGTGACGGGCCCGCTGTCGGTCTCGGTCGCGTCCGGATCGGCCTCCGTCGTCTCGCGTCCGGCTTCGTCGTGCTCGAACGGCTCGTCCTCCGCCGACTCCATCTCGCTCAGTGCGTAGCCGACGGCGTAGCCCGTCGACCCGCCCAGCAGCGCGCCGATGCCGGCGCCGACGGGGCCGCCCCGAGCGCCGAGGACCGCCCCGGTGAAGCCGCCGACCGTCGCCGCGCGCTCCGCGTCGCGCTCGGGATCGCCGGTCGGTTCGAGCGGGTCCCCTTCGTGCCGGTCCGCGCTGTCGTGGTCGTGTGCGTCCATACCACGCTTTGCGGCCGCACAGGTCTATATCTCTCGCCGCTCAGGCGGTGTGTTTCGCTTCCTCTGAATCCTCGACGATCTCGACGCCGCGGTTGTTGACCGCGTAGGGGTCGAGCCCCTGTTCTTGGAGGAACTGCTTGTACAGCCGCTCTGCGGTCTCGCCGTCCTTTTGCTTGTCGCTGGCGTGGTCGCAGAGTTCGACGAGGGTCTCGGGCACGTCGTTCTCGTGGACGATCCAGTGGTTGATCGTGTCCGACAGGCGGCGGATCGGCGAGGTGAAGTGGCCGTAGATGTCGAAGTTGAGCGCGTGGTGGCCACCGAACGGGTCGTTCATGTACTTCGCGCGCGGCATCACCTTCAGCACGGCGCGCTGGATCTTGTTGAGCTGGCGCTCGGGCGAC
This sequence comes from Halorubrum sp. SD612, assembly GCF_002135005.1. Classification (NCBI taxonomy): domain Archaea; kingdom Methanobacteriati; phylum Methanobacteriota; class Halobacteria; order Halobacteriales; family Haloferacaceae; genus Halorubrum; species Halorubrum sp. SD612. Next base: position 4,990 of record NZ_NEWI01000046.1, read on the forward strand.
TCCTCCAAGGCGGCGTTGACCGCCTTCCGGGGGTCGTCGCCCCACGCCTCGCCCGGGATGGAGACGCCGTCGAGCTCCTGGATCTCTTTGAGCGCCTCGTTCCACTGGTCGGGGGTCGGCTGCGGGTGGACGCGGTACATCGCCTCGACGCCGCGGTCCCACATCAGCGTGTGCGTCACCGCCTTGTTCGCCTTCAGCATCGACTCCTCGATGATGGTGTGCGCGCGGTCGCGCCGGGGATTTAAGACGAGCGAGCCGTCTGCCTTGCGCTGCTCGTGCATGCGGTCGGCGAGCTCGAAGGCGAGCGCGTTCTCCTCGCCGAGGGGGAGCGAGGGGTCCTCCAGCCGGTTCTCGCACTCCTTGTAGGTGAGTCGCTCGTCGGAGTTAATGACGGACTTGTAGATGTCGATGTCCTCGAAGGATAGCGTCTCGTCGTCGATCTCCATCTCGACGGTGTGCGCGAGTCGGTCCTCGTTCGGGACGAGCGAGCAGACCGTCTCGGCCAGCACCGGCGGAAGCATGTGGATCGTGTAGTCGGGCAGGTAGACGGTGTTGGCGCGCTCGACCGCCTCCTCCCACATCGCGGTGTCCGGGGTGACGTAGTGGGTGACGTCGGCGATGTGGACCCACAGCCGGTAGGCGCCCTCCTCGCGTTTAATCGAAATCGCGTCGTCGAAGTCCTGCGCGTCGACCGGGTCCGTGGTCCACGTGGTGAGGTCGCGGAGGTCCCCGCGCTCGTCGATCTCGGCTTCGATTTCCTCGTAGACGCCCTCGGTCCGCGCCTCCGCCTCGCGGAGGACCTCGCTCGGGAACTCGTCGCGGATCTCGAACTCCTCGAACAACTCCTCGCGCTTCTCCGCGAGTCGGTCCGCGAGCTCCGGCGTGATCGTCACGGGGCCCTGGTCCTCGGCGGACCCGGGCTTCGGCTCGTCGTCTGACATACCTCCACCAACGCGGGTCCGTTAGAAAGGCCTGTCGGGCGGGCTGACGGGGACTCGATCCGGCGACGGGGCTACCGGTCTCGGTCGCGGTCGCGGTCGGAGCGCCGCCTATCCGACTGGCCGCGGTCCGAGCGCGCACCCGATCTGTCCTCGTCGGTGCGGTCACCGTCGCCGCCCGTCACCGCCTCGACGTAGCGGTCGAGGAACTCTTCGTCGGTGAGCCCGTCCGCCTCGATGGAGCGTAGTAGCGATTCGAGCCCGTCGCGAGGCTGGTGACAGATTTCGTCGTCGCAGTCGGCACAGAGGTACTCGAACTCCTTGTCGCGCCGGCTCCAGCGGTCGCCCTCCTTGTCGTACTCGCGGGCGTCCTCCCGCAGCACCGAGTCCCCGCACGCGATACAGACGACCGTTCGCCGGTCCCGACTTCCCCGGGAGCCCCACATACCGCGCATCTCGTTCCCGCCCCACTTAGCGTTTGGTGCGCGGCCGACGCGCGTTCGACGTGATTTCGGGCCAGTCGTCGGGCGGGGTTTCGGGTCGGTCCGACGGACCCGACCGCAACGAGCGGTGTCCACGCCCGGCCGCGGCGACGAGAGGTGTACACATATTACCGTGGGCGCGCTGGCCCTTGTATGACGATCACCGAATCCGACCTCCCGGGGGTCGGGAAGAAGTTCGAGATCGAGTTAGGCGGCGGCGAGGAGATGATCGTCGTCATCCACAACACCGGGAAACGCGAGGTGTTCCGGCGGAGCGACCCCGACGCCGACTCCGAGAAGGCGTTTGAGTTCTCCGACGACCTCGCGCGGACGATCGGCTCGATCATCGAGGGGGCGTACTTCCAGCCGGTCGAACCGGAGACGCAGGAGACGACCCTGCCGGGCGGCATCCTCTTGGAGTGGTACGAGCTTCCCCCCGGATCGCCGCTCGTCGGCGAGACGCTAGAGAGCGCCGACATCGGTAACCGGACCGGGCTCGCGGTCGTCGCGATCCAGCGCGACGACGAGGTGATCGACAGCCCGGACGCCGGGACCACCCTCGGCGAGGGCGACACCCTGATCGGGGTCGGCACGCCCGAGAACTGCGCGGCGTTCGAAGAGATCCTCACGGGATGAGCGGTCGATTCGGCGCGTCGGATCTCGACGCCCCGGATGCCGTGTCGGCCGCGGTCGCGTCCGGCACCGCGGTCGTTGTCGCCGGCGGTGGTCGGTAGTGGCGCTGCTCGACGTCGGCGTCATGTTCGTCGCGGTCGCGGTCGCCGGCGCGCTCGCGAACCGCCTCGGACAGTCCGTGATCCCCGCGTATATCCTCGTCGGGATGCTGCTCGGCGAGTTCGTCCTCGGCCGGCTCTCGCTCCCCGCCGTCGGAACCGTCCACGTCCCCGAGACGGAGTTCATCTCGCTCGGCGCGGAGCTGGGGATCGTCTTCCTGCTGTTCTTTCTCGGGCTGGAGTTCAACCTCGACCGGCTGTTCGCTCGGGGGCGTCAGATCGGGACCGCGGGCACGATCGACCTAGCGAACTTCGGGGTCGGGCTCGTCCTCGGCTGGCTCGTCTTCGGCGCGTTCCTCCCGGCGTTCCTGGTCGCGGGCATCGTCTACATCTCCTCGTCGGCGGTGATCACGAAGTCGCTCATCGACCTCGGCTGGATCGCCAACGACGAGGCGGAGCCGCTGCTCGGCACCCTGGTGTACGAGGACCTGTTCATCGCGGTGTACCTCTCGGTCGCGTCCGCCTTGGTTCTCGGCGGCGGCGATGTCGCGACCGCCGCGGTCGACGTGGGGATCGCGCTCGCGTTCATCGCCGGGCTGCTCGGGGTTGTCCGGTTCGGCGGTCCGCTGTTCGAGCGGCTGGTCGCGACCGACAACCGGGAGTTCGTGGCGCTGCGCGCCGTGGCCGCGGTCGTGTTCGTCGGCGGCGCGGCGCTCGCGCTCGGCGTCAGCGAAGCGGTCGCGGCGTTCTTCGTCGGGATGGCGTTCTCCGCGACGGAGCGGGTCCACACGGTCGAGACGGTCCTCGAACCGGTCCGGGACGTGTTCGCCGCGGTGTTCTTCTTCTGGATCGGGCTCGTCACGGACCCCGCCCTGTTCGCCGATGTCGCGGCGCTCGTCGCGCTCGCCGTCGTCGTGACCGCGCCGTCGAAGCTCGTCACCGGCTACCTCGCGGGGCGCGCGTTCGACCTCGACGTCCGCCGGTCGACGCGGGTGGGACTCGGGATGACCACCCGCGGCGAGTTCTCACTGATCATCGCGACGGTCGCGGTCACCGGCGCGAACGCGGGGACGTTCGACCCGGCGCTCGCGGGGACGATCAACGCGTTCGCGGTCGGCTACGTCCTCGTGATGGCGGTGCTGGGCACGACGCTGATGAGCTACTCCGCGCCGTTCGAGTCGATCGCGACCGCGTGGCTGGACCGCGACGGAGCGGACGGCAGTGGGGCGAGTGGATAGGATTTCGGCGCAGCGGGCGTTTATTTATAAACAGTCGGCTCTGTTGAAACACTGTTCTTCAGGTACATTTCGCCTGAAACAGCCGTTCGCTGAAGAGTGCGAACGTATCGGCTATTCTCCGCTACGGCTGCGCTCGTGGACGTAGCTGAAAATCAGGCTGAGTGGGACGGCTATCCAGATCGTCCACACAACCACTGTCAAGACGGTAAGGGGGTACAGCTCGAAGAACGCCCCGAGGAACTCGGTGAGCGAGGTCGGCGGGTCGGCCCCCACGTACGGGTTCAAAACCTCGTAGCCGTACACCGGAGCCAGTAGCAACCACACGGCAGTCCCGGCGAGGTAGTTCCCGACGACCGTGACCAGCGCTGCGACGGCCCTGTAGTACGGGACACTTGACGACAGGAAGCGCCACGTGAGCGCCCCGACCACGAATCCCGCGGCGAGGTACACCGGGATCGCAGACAGAACCACCCCTGCGGAAGCCGCCGTACCCGAAACCAGCGTACTCACCGGAGCAAACACGATTCCACCGGCGAGGACACCGGCCGCCATACTGTAGTCAGCCCCCACGTCTTGTCGGTCTCCGAGCGGCAACCGTGACGGTCCGTATCGACCGTACAGCCGCACAACTCGGTCCAGCCTGACTACCATGACACTTACCCCCTGATAAATCGTATCTGAACGTACTTCGTTCCGCCGGCTGGACAGTGGCTCGCTGTCCATCTCCTTATCTGGGGCAGCCTCGACTCCGGGATAGACCAGATACACAGGTAGAACAGTCTACTCGCCGAATAATCGAGGACAGCTCAGTCGACATATTTCGACTCTGTACTGGGCGAAACCGGGTGAGTACATGTTATCTGTCGAGGATTTCAACAGAGCCAAATAGCCGATTTCAAACCGGTGGCGAACACATCCAAACCCCCAGCCGCTTACTTATAAATAGTCGATTGCTGATCGACCGATTACACCGCCAAAGTTCAGGTCGCTCGTTTATAAATAACTGACTGTGGATCGACAGCGAACACTTCTAAAGCCCCGGTCGTGAGGGCGGCGTACGCTCGCTGCGCTCCTCACTCGGTCGCTCACTTCGCTCGCTCCCTCGTTTCGGTGCTTACGTCGCCTACGCCGCCCTCACAACTGCCTCTTTGAGTCCCAGCCCGACCGCAACCGCCCCGCACCTCACGCCTCCCCAGCCTCGTCGGCCTCCCTCTGGTCGGCCGACTCCCTCGCGCGTGCTGGCTCGCGGCCTATCGGCCGCTCGCAGGCGCGCGCCGACCGCCAATGTATAGGCGTCCCTCCTCGTCTCAGCTGCTGTTTATAAATAGGTCCGGCGCGCTCGACGCCTACTCGGTCGCGACCGGGCCGCGGCCGACGACGTCCTCGACCGCCTGGACGAAGTCGCTCCGGCTCTCGAAGAGGGGGACCTCGCTCTCCGCGAGCACGTCGTCGAGTTCTCGGGGGCCGTCCGGCGTCCGGAGTTCGGCGTCGCCCTCCTGTTCGCGGACGTCGCTGCGCGTCGCGGGCCAGGTGAGCCGCGACGCCACGCGGGCGACCGGCTCGCCGGCCACGTCCGGCCCGTCGCCGAGTTCGACGGCCGGCTCCGCTTCCGCCTCCTCGTCTTCGTCCGCATCGGTGTCGCTCATGCCCCGCGGTTCCGCTCGGGCGACACTAATGGTTTCGATGCCGCTCGGGCCGCGCGGGGACGGTCCGCGCGTTCGGTCCGCCGGGTGAAATACACCGAAATAATTCGGTGATACTGTTATCTTATCCGGCCGTAATTTCCGGTTGGGGGAATAGCACACGACTCCCGAATCTGCGATTCGACGCTCGTAGCGCCTGTCGCTGCGTTTTTCCGACGCGTTCACCCTGACGACGAGGTGTTCCGCCGCCGGCAGCCGGGACACCCTCGCCCGTCACTCCCAGCCGCGGTCGGTCCGGTTCAACCGCTCGCAGCCGTCCTCGGTGACGACCACGAGGTCCTCGATCCGGCAGCCGAACCGTCCGTCGAGATAGATCCCGGGCTCGACGGAACACACCATTCCCGGCTCCAACTGGCGGTCGTTTCCGGCGACGAGATACGGCTCCTCGTGGACGTCCAAGCCCACACCGTGGCCCGTCCGGTGGACGAACGCGTCGCCGTACCCGGCCGCCTCAATCACGTCCCGCGCGGCGCGGTCGACGGCGGACGCGGGGACGCCGGGCGCGACCGCCTCGACCGCGGCCGCCTGCGCCTCGCGCACGACCTCGTGGACCTCGGCGTACGCCTCGTCTGGCTCCTCGCCGAAGACGAGGGTCCGCGTCTGGTCGGACGGGTAGCCGTCGACGCGCGTCCCGAAGTCGAGGACGACCGGCTCGCCCGCGCGTATCTCCCGGTCGCCGTGGCCGTGGTGGGGTTTCGCGCCGTTCTCGCCCGCCGCGACGACCGTCTCGAAGCTGACGCCGCGGCCCCCGCGCTCGGCGAGTCGGTCCGCGATCCACTCGGCGAGCGCGGCCTCCGTCATGCCCACCGCGTCCGGGCCCAGTTCTCGGAGGTCGCCGACGACCGCGTCCGCGACCCCCGCGGCCTTCCGCAGCGCCGCCACCTCGGCCTCGTCCTTCCGAACCCGGAGGTCGGCGAGCGCCTCGCTCGCGAGCCCCCACGTCGCGTCGGGGGCCGCCGCCCGGAGGTCCTGCGAGAACCGCGCCCACATGGTGTCGTCGACGAGGAGCCGCCCGGCGTCGAGCCCCCGGTCCGCGAGCAGCTCGCGCGTCGCCGCGACCGGGTCCTCGCCGTCGGCCCACGTGCGGACCTCACTGACGGTCGTCGCCTCGCGGACCTGCGTCTCGTACAGCGCCGGCACGAGCAGCGCCGGCTCCGGGTCGGCGGCGCCCGCCGCCGGCACAACGAGGAAGAAGTGTCGCTCGCCCGGCTCCTCGGCGAAGCCGGTGAGGTATTCGAGGTTGCGGCTCGGGAACGCGACCAGTCCGGCCGCGTCGACCGCGTCCAACCGGCGCGCGGTCCGCCCGCGTCGTCGCTCGTGCGGGCAGGTTGACCTCTCCGCTCCCGCCCCGCCCGCGTGTGCGTCGTCGGTCACGCGCCGACGTTCGGACTCGGTATATAAGTAGGGTGGCGTTGACGGGGCAGCAAGCGGCGCATAACTACTGGTGAGTGGTTGTTACGTAATACCATGTCGACCGAGAACGCGGCGACGTTCGACTGCCCCGAGTGCGACGTGAGCGCGCCCTCGACGTCGGTCCCATACGACTCGCTCGGCTACGTCGTCTGCCCGGTGTGTGGCTACGCGGCCACGCCGGAGCGGTCGTCGAGCGCGGACCGCTCGCCGAGCGCGGGCGACTGACTCGCGGGGACACAGGCCTCGAAGTCGGGAGGCACCCGCGCGACCGCCTCGGAACCGCACCGCTTTAGCCGCGGGGCGCGTCGGGTCCGATATGGGCTGGTCGCTGGAGCGCGACGACGGCACGGTCACCGAGTGGGAGCGATCGGACGGGTACGCGACCGTCAGGCTCCGGGAACGAACCGACGGGGAGTTCGTCGTCCGCCTCGACGTGATGGAGCAGGCGGCCGACGACTCCGCCTACGAGCGGGAGCGGTTCGACGACCGCGATGCCGCCGAGGAGCGCGCGGTGGCGTGGCGCGACGCCCGCGACCTCGACGACTGACGCTGGCCGCTCCGACAACCGAGCGCGGTTCGCCTGCTCTCCAACTTACTCGATGTCGACTTCCTCGTCGAGAAACACCTGACACTCGACGGTCCGGCCTTCGGGGTCCTCGGCGAAACACTGGTAGATGTCGTACGTCTCGTTCTCACGCGGCGGCGTCACGACCGCGTCGCCGAGCCGCTCGCTCGCGGCGTCGACCGCGTCACGGTCCGGGTAGACGAACGTGAGGATGCCGCAGTCGTCGACCTCGTCGCGCTCGCAGAACCCGAACAGGAAGCCGCTGAACGCCAGGATCGTACAGTCGGGCTGTTCGACCCGCACCGTCGCGCCCAGTCGCTCGCGGTAGAACTCGACGACCGCCTCGCGCCGCTCCGTCGCGTGGAAGACGATTCCGGTCACGTCGGCCCGCTCGCGCGGCGAGCACTTTATCGCTCCGGGTGGGTCGGCGCGTCGAACCCGCCCCGGACGAGTGGCTTCGCGACGTGTCGGCGCGCACTCGGCGGGACCTCGTACCAGCCGGCCTCGAGGTCGCGCTCGATCGGCTCCGCGACCTTCCCCGGCGCCTCAGTCCCGCAGTCGCGGCACCGGTACCCCTGATCGCTCCCGGCCGACGACATCGAGCGACCGCAGTCCGGGCAGGTCGGCACCGCGGGCGCGGTCCGGACGAGGTCGCGGACGGCGAACTTCTCCAGCTTTAGGGTGCTCGCCGGCTCGTCCGCGTTGTCCCGGACCTCGTGCTCGCCGCAGAGCGTGACCCGGTCGCCGGGGCGGAGCGCCCGGACGCGGTCGCGGAACCGGCCCGTCGGGGCGAACGCGACGGCGCGGAGGCGGTCGGCGTCGGTCTCACCGTCCGACCCCACTCCGGCGGCGTCGCTCGCGACGTCGACGTGGACGTGGCCACCCCGCTTCGTCTCCGGCGCGCTCGCCACCGCGCCGGCGACCCGATAGCCCGCGCCGTCGCGGAGGTCGCCGATCCGGCTGGGTGCGAGGTGGGCGTCGGTGCCCTGGTTCGTCAGGAACGTCGCGGCCCGCTCGGTCGGCTCGCCGTCGACGGCGGCCGCCACCGCTCGACACGCGGCCGCGTCGTCCCCCCGGATCCCGTAGAGGATCGGGCCGGGCGCGTTCGGCACGCAGACGGTCTTCCCCGTGCCGCGGTCGACCGTGTCCCACACCGCCGGATACCCCTCGTCGGCGGCGGCGAAGACGCTCTCGGCGTCGACCTCGCGGGGCGTCCCGCAGCGGTCGAGTTCGCGGTAGGTGATGCGCTCGAACGTCCAGTCGTCGAACGCGGCCGGCGCGCCGACCGCGGCGAGCGCGCCGATCCGCCCCCGGCCAGCGACCGCGTCCGATTCGCCCGCGCCGCCCGCCGACCCGACCGCGACGTGTCGGAACCCGTGTTCGTCGGCCAGCCCGACGGCCTCGGCGACCGAGAGCCGCTCGCGGAGCGCGCGCCGCGCGAACGCGGCCACCGCGCCGGGGATCGGCGTTCCGGTCGGATCGAAGGGGTCGCCGGCGACGTCGAGGTCCGCGACCACTACGCCGGGCGAGGTACGCGGGTCCGCGGCCGCGGCGAACGCTTCGACCGCCTCCGCCGCGACCGACGCGGCCGACTCCGCGTCCGTCCCGGTGACGTGGAGCGCGACCGCGGCGTTCCCGCGTGTCTTGTGTTTCACGGCCGGATTGAGGCGGACGAGCAGCCGGCGCCGGACCCGAGCCCCGGCGTCAGCGAGGCGCTCCGCGATCCGCGTCGCCACGTAGGTCGTACACATCCCGCGCTCGCGGGAGTCGGTGTCGTCGACGGCGACGATCGGCATGTCGCGACGTTCGCGTCGCCGAGGCAAGCCCCTTTCGAGGCCGGTCGAGGCTGCTCCGGGCCGGCTGAGACGATCCAGCGACCGCTCGGGTATATAACCGTTTCCCGCCGCGGGAGGAAGAAATCGCCCGCGGGCGGTGGGTTCGCCGGCGAACGGGCGACACAACGCATATATACGGCGAGACGCTTGTTCCGGCTGTGTCCCGGACTGCGCTCATCGGGAACGTCACCGCGATGCTGGAGGACGCAGGGTTCCTCGTCAGCGACCGGTGTGCGGTCCGGCCCAAGAGCTTCGACGTGGCGGCCCGCCGCGACGAGGACCTCCTCCTCCTGAAGATCCTCGGCAACGTCGACGCGCTCGACGCGGAGACCGGCGCGGAGATGCGCCGGCTCGGCGAGTACCTCAGGGGGACGCCGATGGTGATCGGGATCCGGACCCGCGACGAGGAACTGAAGCCCGGCGTCGTCTACTTCCGACACGGCGTCCCGGTGATCAACCCGGACACCGCCTACGACCTCTTCGTCGAGGGGATGCCGCCGCTCATCTACGCCGCCCCGGGCGGGCTGTACGTCAGCCTCGACGGCGACCTCCTCGCCGACGAGCGCGAGGAGCGCGGCTGGTCGCTCGGCCGGCTCGCGAACGAGCTGGGCGTCTCCCGGCGCACCGTCTCGAAGTACGAGGACGGGATGAACGCCTCCATCGAGGTGGCGATCCAGCTGGAGGAGCTGTTCGACCAGCCGTTCTCCAGCCCGGTCGACGTGCTGGACGGCGCGGACGAGGTCCGCGACTCGGAGCCGACGCCGTCGGCCCCCGCGGCCGACCCGGACGACGAGCACGTCCTCCACGTGCTGACGAGCGCCGGGTTCACCGTCCACCCGACCGCCCGCGCCCCGTTCAAGGCCGTCTCCGAGGACGAGGACAGCCCCGAGACGCGCGTGCTCACCGGTCACTCCGCGTTCACGGCCGCGGCCGAGAAGCGCGCCCGGATCATGTCCTCCATCGGCGAGGTCGCCCGGACCCGATCGGTGTACTTCACCGAGGAGAAGGAGAAGCGCGAATCGGTCGACGGCACCGCCTTGGTCTCCTGCGAGGAACTCGCCGACGTCACCGACCCCGAGCAGATCCGCGAGCTGATCCGCGACCGGGCCCGCGCTCCCTCGGAGGCCTGACGAGCCGCCGCGCTCCGCTCAGCGACCGAGTAGCCGACTGAAAAATCCGCCGTCGCCCTCTTCCTCCTCCTCGTCAGCGGACGACGTGTCGGCGTCGTCTGTCGCCTCTCTGCCGGCGTCGCCGTCCGGCTCGTCCTCGTCCGATAGCACGGTGTTCATCGTCCCGGTGTCGTCGTCGCGGAACGGGATGCTCCCCGCGAGTTCATCGTCGATGTCGTCCGCCGCCGGGTCGGCGCTCGTGGTCCCCTCGCCGTCCGCCTCTCCGCGCTCGGTGGCCGCCTCGCGTGCCGTCTCGTCCGCGTCGGGGATCGCGTCCGGCTCCTCCTCCGTCTCGGCCTCGGGGCCGGTGGCCTCGAGCTCGGCGGCCGCCCTCCCTCCGGCCATGGACTCGTCACCGGCGTCGGTTCCGCCGGCCTCGTCGTCGCTCGCCGCATCGCCGACGGCCTCGCGAGTCGGCTCGTCGTTCTCGACGGGCTCTTTCGGGTCGCCGCGGGCGTCGCGTGTTTCCCCGTCGGTATCGTCGCCCACGTCTCCGTCCGCGCCGTCGTCACCGCCTTCCTCCGTATCGTCGCCCACGTCTCCGTCCGCGTCGTCGCTCACCTTTTCGTCCGCGTCGCCGTCCGGCGGTTCGCTCTCGCTCGCGACGATGATGTCGTCGCCGTCGCCCGGCTCGGCCACGCCGCTCGCGTCGGGGTCCGCGACGATGATGTCTTCGTCCGACTCGGGCTCCGTGCCCTCGTCTTGGTCCGCCTCGGCCTCGGCGGCCGCGTCCTCATCCGTTTCCCTGGCAGCGTCCCGCTCGCTCACCTCGCTCGGGCCGCCGTCGTCCGCGTCGTCCGCCGCCGGTCCGTCGTCGACGATCACGGCGTCGTCGTCCGTCGCGGTCGGCTCGCCGTCGCCCTCCGCGTCGTCCGCCCCGGCTCCGCTCGCGGCGTCGGCCGCGGACCCGTCGAGTCCCGCCCCCTCCACCTCGGCGCCGGTCAGCGCTCGGGTCAGGTCGCGGTAGGCCCGCGTCGCCGGCGCGTCGGGCGCGGCCTCCGGCAGGGGCTGGCCCGCCGCCGCAGCCCGGGCCACGGCCTCGTCTTCGGGGATCCGTCCGAGGACGGAAGCGTCGAGCAGCGCCGTGACGACCTCGTCGGCGTCGGCCGTCACGCGGGTGATCGCGGCGCCCGCGACCGTCCCGCCGAGTCGCTCCGTCAACTGCCGCGTCTTCTCGGTGTCGCCGAGGGCGCTCCGCTCCGGCGTCGGGACGAGCAGCGTCTCGTCGGCGATCGCGAGCGGGAGCGTGGAGTCGTGCGACAGTCCCGCGCCCGCATCGACGAACACGTAGTCGGCGCCGTCGAACGCCTCGACGACCCCGCGGAGCCTGGAGGGGTCCGCGGCCGCGTACGCGTCGAGGTCGGCCGCCCCCGGCACGACCCGCAGCCCGGACGGCCCCTCCCGGACCGCCGCCGCCGGGTCCGCGTCGCCGGCGAGTACATCGTGAATCGTGATCTCCCCGGGCGTCACCCCGACAGCGTCCGCGAGGTTCGCCATGCCGAGGTCGGCGTCGATCGCGACGACGTCGGCGCCCGAGTCCGCCAGCACCGTCGCCAGCGCGGCGGTCGTGGTGGTCTTCCCGACGCCACCCTTCGCCGACGCGACCGCATACACCGTTGCCATACGGTGACGGTCCGGCGACTGCTACTTAAATGTAGGCGGCGGCGCGCGACTGCGGCCGACGCGTTCGGCTCGAAGTACCGCCGAATCGCCTCGGAATCCGGTCGCACCCCCGCGGGCTTTCGCAAACACCTTATACGTCGCTTCTAGAGTTTCAGGCGATTAGTAGCATGGCGAGACCAGAGGTGCTCGAATCCATCAAGCAGGCCGAACGGGAGGCGGACGAGATCGTCGCGGAAGCGGAGTCCGACGCCGAAGAGCGCCTCGCCGAGGCTCGAGAGCGCGCGGACGAGATCCGCGCCGAGGCCGAGGAGGAGGCGGAGTCCGAGGCCCAAGAGCGGCTCGACACGGCCCGAGCGGAGATCGAGGAGCGGCGCGAGGAGATCCTCGAGTCGGGGCGTGCCGACCGCGACGAGCTCGAACGCGAGGCCCGCGACCGCGTGGAATCGGCCGTCGACTACGCCGTCGAGCGGTTCGAGGCGGCGGTTCACGAGCAGGCCGAGGAGGCGGTGGATGCTCAGGCCTGAGCAGATGAGCCGGGTGTCGGTGACGGGCTCGAAGCGCGTCATCGACGACGTCATCGAGGCGGCGTACGCCCACCACTCCCTGCACGTCACCGACTACGACGACCGGTACGAGGGGTTCGACCCCGGAACGTCGCTCGACGGGGCCGAGACCGTCAACGAGCGGCTCGTGACGGTTCGGTCGCTGGAGAGCATCCTCGACGTCGACGAGGACGACGCCGAGGTCGCGCGGTCGCTTGACGACGACGGGCTCGAAGCCGAGCTCGACCGCGTCCGCGACCGCGTCAACGAGCTCAACGACCGGCGCGACGAGCTACAGGGCGCGATCCGCGACCGACAGGAGGAGATCGACCGGATGGAGCCGTTCGCGGAGCTCGGGATCGACCTGGACTACCTGCGCGGCTACGACTCGGTCGAGGTCGTCGTCGGCGAGGCGAAACCCGCCGCCGTCGAGGCGGCGCTCGGGGACGCCGAGACGGTCGACGCCTTCGACGTGTTCGTCGGCGGCGACGTGCTCGCCATCGTCGCGAGGCCGACCGACGGCGACGCGGAGGGCGTCGTTCAGGACGCGCTCGTCGGCGTCGACATCGCGCTGCTCGACGTGCCGGACGCCGACGCGAGCCCGGAGGAGTACGTCGCGGAGCTGGAGGCCGAGCAGGCCGACCTCCGCGACGAGCTCGACGGCGTCGAAGCCGAGCTCGACTCGGTGAAGGAGGAGGCCGCGGGCTTCCTGCTGCGCGCCGAGGAGAAGCTCACGATCGAGGCCGAAAAGAAGGAGGCGCCGCTCTCGTTCGCGACCACCGAGAACGCGTTCGTCGCGGAGGGGTGGGTGCCGACCGAGTCGTACCCCGACTTCGAGGCGGCGGTCGTCGACGCGGTCGGCGACCACGTCGAGGTCGAGGAGCTCGAACGCGCCTCGTTCACCCCCGACGGCGACCACCACTCCGAGCCGGTCGGCAGGAGTGGCGGCACCGAGTCGCCGTCGGCCGACGACGGCAGCGCGTCCGCCGAAACGGAAGCGGCGGTCGCTACCGACGGCGGCCACGCGGCGCACGGTACCGACGACCCGCCGGTCGTCCAGGACAACGGCAGCGCGGCCGGCCCCTTCGAACTGCTCGTCCAGGCGTTCGGGCGGCCGAAGTACACCGAGTTCGACCCGACGCTCCTCGTCTTCCTCACGTTCCCGGCGATGTTCGGGTTCATGATCGGCGACGTGGGGTACGGCGTCCTGTACGCCGCCATCGGGTTCTTCATGTACTCGAGGTTCGAGGGCGCGTTCCGCGAACTCGGCTCCGTCGCGATGTGGGCCGGCGGCTTCGCGATACTGTTCGGGATATACTTCGGTATCGACGTGTTCGGCTACCACGCCTACCAACTGCTGCCCGGTGATGTCCACTGGCCCGTCGCCGGGAAGGGACTCTCGCCGGCCGACCTCGACTGGGGCCTCTCGTTCCTCGTCGTGAGCGTCGCGTTCGGGATCGTTCACCTGAATGTCGGCCACGCGATTTCGTTCGTGAGCATCCTCAAGCAGCACAACGCGAAACACGCCGTCTACGAGGCCGGCTCGTGGCTGCTGATCCTCAACGGCGCGTGGATCTGGATCTTCAGCGGGGTGTTCCCCAACTCGAAGCCGGACTTCCTGTTCGAGGCCGTCTCTGTCCTGACGTTCGGCACCGTCTCGTTCAGTGGGTTCCCGGTCCTGATCGGTTGGGCCGGCGCGGTCGCCGCGGTACTCGGGCTCGTCCTGCTCGGGATCGGCGAGCCGCCGGAGCTGGCCGAGTTCCTCTCGCCCGTCGTCAACGTCATCTCGTACGCTCGACTGATGGCCGTCCTGCTCGCGAAGGGCGGGATGGCGCTCGCCGTCAACCTGCTCGCGTTCGGCGCGTACATCGACGACGGCGGCGACGGGAGCTTCCACTTCATCTTCTCCGCGGAGCACCTCGCACACGTCCAGGAGACGCCGAGCGAGGAGCTGGTCTTCGCGGGGATCACCACCGCGTTCGACCCCGCCGCCATCGGCCTTGTGGGCGTCGTCGCGCTGGTCGCCGGGGTCCTCGTCGCGGTCGTCGGCCACCTCGTCGTCCTGCTGCTCGGGGTCACGTCCGCCGGCATCCAGGCGGTCCGCCTCGAGTACGTGGAGTTCTTCGGGAACTTCTACGAGGGCGGCGGCCGGGAGTACCTGCCGTTCGGTCGCGACCGGAAGTACACCCGCGACGACTGACGACCGTCCGCCCGCCCGACGCGGGCGTCGGCCTCGTTGCGCTCGGCACGCGGACCCGGCGGTCGCGTCGCGTTCAGAACCGCGTTAGCCACCGCGTTTCGCCTCGGTTTCCACGAATGCGTTCGGTCGTTTTGGGAAGCTTTATGACTCCTCTGGGAGCAATCAATAACTGTTCGGAGACGAGCAACAGCAACTACTACCAATGTTTGAAGCCACCAACGAACTCGGGAACCTCGTACTGTCCACTTCCGGTGGAGTGTTGACCAACCCCAGCGCCGCGGCGGCCCTCTCCGTCGGGCTCGCGGCGCTGGCCGCCGGCTACGCGGAGCGCGGTATCGGGTCGGCCGCCGTCGGCGCGATGGCCGAGGACGACGACCTCTTCGTCAACGGGCTCATCCTGACCGTCCTTCCCGAGACGATCGTCATCCTCGCACTCGTCGTCGTCTTCATCGTCTAAGCGGTACTTCCTTCCACACCAATGAGTTTGGAAACCGTCGTTGAGGACGTTCGAGACGAAGCCCGCGCGCGTGCGGAGGAGATCCGTGAACAGGCCGAGGCGGAGGTCGACGAGATCGTCGCCGATGCGGAGGCCGACGCGGAACGCATCCGCGAAGAGCGGCTCGCCGAGGTCGAGAGCCAGATCGACCAGGAGCGCGAACAGACGCTCTCCTCGGCGAAGCTCGAGGCCAAACAGGAGCGGCTCGGCGCTCGCCGTGACGTCCTAGAGGACGTCCACGACGACGTCGAGGCGGCCATCGGCGCCCTTGACGGCGACGACCGTCGCGAGCTCACCGAGGCCCTGCTCGACGCGACACTCGCGGAGTTCGACGACGACGAGGACGTCGCCGTCTACACCCGCGCCGAGGATGTCGACCTGCTCGAGGACCTCGTCGCGGACCGCAACGCCGAGGTCGACGGCGAGGTCGACTGCCTCGGCGGCGTCGTCGCGGAGAGCGACACCTCCCGCGTTCGCGTGAACAACGCGTTCGACTCGGTCCTGGAGTCCGTCTGGGACGACGAGTTGAAGAACATCTCGGAGCGGCTGTTCGACCAATGAGCGCCGCCGGCAGCCCGAACCCCGAGTACGTCGTCGCGCGGGTTCGTGCCCGCCGCGGCAGCCTCTTCGGGGACGAGGAGTACCGGAAGCTCACCCGGATGGGCCCGGCCGAGATCGCCCGGTTCATGGAGGAGTCCACCTACGGCGAGGAGGTCAACGCGCTCGGCAGCCGCCACGGCGGCGTGGACCTGATCGAGTACGCGTTGAACCGGAACCTCGCCGAGCAGTTCGACGCCATCCTCGACTGGAGCGAGGGGTCGCTGTACGACCTGATTGCCCGGTACCTCCGGAAGTTCGACGCCTGGAACGTGAAAACGGTCATCCGCGGCGTCTACACCGACGCGGAGCAGTCGGCCGTCGAGGTCGACCTGATCCGCGCC
This sequence comes from Halorubrum sp. SD612, assembly GCF_002135005.1. Taxonomy (NCBI): domain Archaea; kingdom Methanobacteriati; phylum Methanobacteriota; class Halobacteria; order Halobacteriales; family Haloferacaceae; genus Halorubrum; species Halorubrum sp. SD612. The sequence goes on from NZ_NEWI01000046.1 coordinate 20,866, forward strand.
GGCGAGTTCGGCGACCGCCGGATCCGCCGCCTGCTGGAGGCCGACTCGATCGACGGCGTGATCGAGGTCCTCGAAGACACGATCTACGGGGAGCCGCTGCGGGAGGCGTACGCCGAGTTCGAGGAGACGGACGTGCTGGTGCCCTTGGAGAACGCGGTCGACCGCGCGTTCTACGAGCGGCTCCTCTCGGGGCTCGGCGGCGACGAGCCGACCCGGCAGTACGAGTCGTTCCTCAAGGCGGAGGTCGACTTCCGGAACGCGACGAACGCGCTCCGGCTCGCCCGCTCGGGGGCCGACATCGACCCCGCCGCGTACTTCATTGAGGGCGGCGACCTCTTCACCCGCTCGTCGCTCGCGCGGCTGGCGCAGAACCTCGACGAACTGGTCGAGTACATCGGCGACAGCCAGTACGGCGAGGAGCTCGGGCCCGCGCTGCGCGAGCTCGAGGAGGCGGACAGCCTCATCGCGTTCGAACACGCGATCGACGGCGCGCTGCTGGCGTACGGCGA